>JBQGEN010000103.1:0-24266 GCA_052039615.1 Sideroxyarcus sp.
TGGGCGTTGGAAGTGCTAATGCCTTGGCGCACAGAACTCGCTAGCACCTGTCTAGATCCATCACTCGGAAAAGTGGTGGTGGACGCCATCCATACTCTTCTCGAAAGGGATGGCATTTTGCTTACGACAGACGCAAACGAAAGAACCATCTCTTCTCAGTTGGCTTGCTACTTGAAGCCAGCCTTCCCCGAGTGGGATGTCGATGTCGAATACAACCGCCAAGGTCTGGACCCGAAGAAAATTGGAATCGGAGAAGCTGCTGAACTCGTCTACCCCGATATCATCGTCCATCACAGGCGATCGGAATCGAATCTTCTGGTGATTGAGATGAAGAAGGGCAATTCCCCGGAGCCCGATGAAGCGGACATGATGAAGCTCCGTGCCTACGTTGCAGAGTTCAAGTATCCGAATGCACTCTTCCTTCGGCTTTCAACAACCAAGCCCAATGTGTCTGCTTTTTGCTGGGTGCGAGAATGACCTTCCCCAACCCGGTAGTCAACCGGACCTGCGTGAAAAGTCGTGCTGGCCGGTTATTTCTGCGTTGACGTCTGTTTTGGTCAGCTAAGCCGCCAGATTCTGATGCATGCTGAGTTGTCAGCAAAGGCCGAATAGCAGCGTCATCTCCGGTGCCAAAGTCGCCATTCTGGAAGCGCTCGGAACTGGCGTAACATACCGGCCTTTCGATACCCCTGACCCGCATGTCCACCATCGTCCTCGCCACTCTCAACGCGCGCTACATCCATGCCTCGCTGGGCTTGCGCTATCTCGCCGCCAACATGGGCGAGCTGGAACAAGACACCGAGATCATGGAGTTCATCCTGCAGAACCGGCCCGAGGAGATCGTTGAGGCTTTGCTTGCGGCCCAGCCGCGCATCATCGGTTTCGGCGTGTACATCTGGAACGTGACCGAGATCACCCGCGTGGTCGCTTTGCTCAAATGCGTCGCCCCGCAGATCACCGTGGTGCTGGGCGGGCCTGAAGTGAGTTACGAATGCGATGAGCAGGAGATCGTGCGCCTGGCCGATTACGTGATCACCGGCTGGGGAGACATCAGCTTTGCCAAACTTTGCCGCGAACTTTTGCAGCAGCGCCCGCAGGCGCAGAAGATCATTGCGGGCATCCAGCCCAAGCTGGCCGAGATCAAGCTGCCTTATGCGCTTTACTCGGACCACGACATCGCCCAGCGCATGCTGTATGTGGAAGCTTCGCGCGGCTGCCCGTTCAAATGCGAATTCTGCATTTCGTCACTGGACAAGACGGCTTGGGCCTTCGAGCTCGACCGCTTCCTCGGTGAGATGGACAAGCTCTACCGGCGCGGCGCACGCCAGTTCAAATTTGTCGATCGCACCTTTAATCTCAACATCAAGAGCAGCGCGCGCATTCTGGAATTCTTCCTCGCACGCTTGGACGATAAACTGTTCGTGCACTTCGAAGTCATCCCCGACCACCTGCCGGAGCAACTGAAAGCGCTGATCGTTAGATTCCCTGCCGGTTCGCTGCAATTTGAAGTGGGCATCCAGACCCTGAACCCCGAAGTGCAGGCGCTGATCTCGCGCAAACAGGATACGGCCAAGACAGAAGAAAACCTGCGCTGGCTGAATCAGGAAAGCCATGCGCATGTCCACGTTGATCTCATCATCGGCCTGCCCGGTGAAGAGGTGGCGAGCATCGCTCATGGATTCGACCGCATGGTTGCGCTGAAACAGCAGGAGATCCAGGTTGGCGTGCTCAAGCGCCTGCGCGGCACGCCCATCATCCGCCATACCGAGGCGTACGCCATGCACTACACCCCGTATCCTCCCTACACCATACTCGCCACCGACCGCATCGACTTTGCCACCATGCAAAGACTGGTGCGCTTTGCCCGCTACTGGGATCTGGTGGGTAACTCACAGCGTTTTCCGAAGGCACTGGAACTATTGCTGGCTGAAAGTCCGTTTGCCCGCTTCCTGACTTTCTCCGACTGGCTCTATTCCACCACGCACCAGACGCATCAGATTCCGCTGCACCGGCTGTTCGATCTGGTTTTTACCGGGCTGACCACTGCACTTGCGGTACCGATAGAATTGGCCCGCACAGCGCTGGAGCAGGATTTTATCCAGTCAGGCTGCAAGGAACTGCCGCCGTTCATGAAAACAGAGAAGGATTTGCCCCGGAAGACCAAGGCAGGAAATCTGGCGAAACGGCAGGCGCGGCTTCCGGTGGAATGACTTTTATTCTGCGCCGCAAAGACAAACGGGCATCCTCGGATGCCCGTTTGTCTTTGCGGCCTGGTTCGCTTAGAGGCCGCAGCGGAAGTCCGAGGTAATTAAACGGCTCAGCCTTCGTATTTGAACGAGACTTTGACCTTCGCCCTGTATGCGGCGATCTTCCCATCCACGATGTGCATGTCCAGTTGCGACACTTCTGCCACGCGCAGGTCGCGCAGGGTCTCGGCGGCCCGATTCACGGCGCTCGCCGCCGCTTTTTCCCACGATTCAGTGCTGGTGCCCACAAGCTCGATGATCTTGTATACGCTGTCTGACATTTTCATTCTCCTTTTGGTCGAGGGTTACTGAAAAATCATGAAGTCATGCCGCGGACAATACGCCCGGGAAAGCGGCTATCGGATTCTGACACGTTCGGCCCGCAGGGGTAATTAGCAATTGCTCCGGGTGGCTGCCGGACAACCAGCGGTGGAACGTCGATAACGCGTTCATCCAAATCCTTGCGTTTTGTGGGGAAAATTGACCGTTTCGCTCAAGTTTGGCAGTATCGCGCGCCCTCCAGTTCCCCGGCCATATTGCGCCGCCCCCATGGCGCTTTGAGGGCTCCATGCAGTTACAGCCGGCAAACGGTCTGTGCATGAGATAATCCGATTTTCGTTTCATAACCATAAGTTAAGAAAAAGAAGCCAGCATGTCTTACATGAATGAATTAAGTGCGATCAGTCAATCGACAGGCTCCCGCGAGAGCGCATGGGAAGGCTTTGCCGAAGGCCCGTGGCAGTCGCAGATCGACACGCAGGACTTCATCGCCAGGAATATCCGCCCCTGGATGGGCGACGATACCTTCCTGACGGGGGCCACCGACAAGACCAAGCGGCTCATGGTCAAGGTCGAGGAAGTGCTGCGCGCCGAGCGCGATGCCGGCGGCGTTCTGGGAGCCAGCCTGGAACCTAGCGCGATCCTCGCTCATGCGCCCGGTTTCATCGACAGAGAGAACGAGATCATCTTCGGTCTGCAGACGGAAGCGCCGCTCAAGCGCGGCGTCCACCCCCGCGGGGGACTGCGCGTGGTCAAGCAGGCCTTGGCCGAGCATGGCCTGGAAGCATTGCCCGCCCATGTCGAAAAGGCATTCAGCAGCTGGGCGAAGACTCACAACCAGGCCGTGTTCGACGCCTACCCTGCCGACGTGCTGGCCGCGCGCAAGGCCATGATCATCACGGGCCTGCCGGATGCCTACGGCCGCGGCCGCCTCACCGGCGACTTCCGTCGCGTCGCCCTCTACGGTGTCGATGTCCTGGAGCGGGCCAAATCGGCCGACAAGGCCGCCCTCGGCGCCAAGGATGAATTGAGTTCGGAGGACATCGAAGCCCTGGGCGAACTCGGCGAACAGATCCGTGCCCTGGAAGAGCTCAAGGCACTTGGTCTTGCTCATGGAGTCGATCTCTCCCGGCCCGCCGTGAACGCCAAAGAGGCGTTCCAGTGGCTCTATCTCGCTTACCTGGCCGCGGCCAAGCAGAGCGACGGCGCAGCCACCTCCATCGGCCGTATCGGCGGCTTCCTTGACATCTACATCGAGCGCGACATGGAGCGCGGCCTGCTGGACGAGGCCGGCGCGCAGGAACTGTGGGACCAGCTGACCATCAAGCTGCGCCTCATCCGCTTCATGCGCACCAAGGCCTTCGACGAGCTCTTCTCGGGCGACCCCACCTGGGTCACCATCAGCCTGGGCGGCATGGGATCGGACGGCAGGCCCCTTTGCTCCAAGTCCGATTTCCGCGTGCTGCATTGCCTTTCCACGCTGGGCCCGGCGCCGGAGCCCAACCTGACCATCCTCTGGTCGCAGGACCTGCCCGAGGGCTTCAAGAAATTCGTCGCCAGGATGTCCATCGAGTCGCGCGCCATCCAGATCGAGAACGACGACCTGATCCGCCCCGAGCATGGCTCCGACGCGGCGATCTCCTGCTGCGTCTCGCCGATGGCGCAGGGCAAGTCGATGCAGTATTTCGGTGCGCGCTGCAACCTGCTGAAGACGCTGTTGCACGCCATCAATGGCGGGCGTGATGAATTGAGCGGCGATGTGTGCGCCCCGGGGTTCGAGCCGGTTTCCGGCGATTACCTGGAATTCGAGGACGTCAAAGCGCGCTTCGAGGCGATGATGAAGAGGACCGCCAAGGTCTACATGAAGGCGCTCAACATCCTCCACCAGTCGCACGACCTGCATGCCTACGAGGCCATCCAGTTCGCGCTGCACGACACCGACCTGCACAGGACGATGGCCTGCGGCATCGCCGGTCTCTCGCATGTCGCCGATTCCCTCTCCGCCATCAAATACGGCAAGGTGCGCGTGCTCCGCGACTCAAGCGGGCTCATCACCGGCTATGTGAACGAAGGCGGCGCCTTCCCGCGCTACGGCAACAACGACGCCAAGGCCGATGACCTGGCGGTGTGGGCCGCACAGACCTTCATGGCCGAGCTGCGCAAGCTCAAGGCCAGACGTAATGCGGTGGTGACGCAGAGCGCGCTCACCATCACCTCCAACGTCGTCTACGGACAGCACACCGGGGCCAGTCCCGACGGGCGCATCGGCGGCACGCCATTCGCACCGGGAGCCAATCCTTCCAACGGTGCGGAGCTGAACGGCTTCGTGGCTGCAGGCGCGTCGGTGGCGAGGATCCCCTTCAGCGATTGCGCGGACGGTATCTCGTGGACCGTCTCGTTCGCTCCGTCCTCGCTGGGCAGGACGCCAGAGGAGCGCGTGGACAACCTGTCGAGCTTCTGCGACGGCTACATGAGCATGGGTGGCTACCACGCCAACCTCAACGTGATCGACCGCGCCACGCTCATCGACGCGGACAAGCACCCGGAGAAGTATCCCAACCTGTGCGTGCGCGTCTCGGGCTATTGCGTGCTGTTCCATCGCCTGACGCCTGCGCAACGCCAGGACGTGATCAGCCGCACCTTCCACGAGCGTTGATGCCACAAGCGTTGATGGAGGAACAGCAGGACGACCCGCGCGGCTTCGTGCTCTCGCATGAGAGCGCCGGGGCCCTGGACGGCCCCGGGCTGCGCCACGTCATCTTCCTCTCCGGCTGCCAGATGCGCTGCCACTATTGCCACAATCCCGAGTCGTGGCGGGCTGGCCACGGGGCCCGGGTAAAGGCGAGCGAGGCGCTGTCCAAGGTCGTGGGCCTGGCGAGTTTCTACCGCAAGGGCGGCGGGCTCACGCTCTCCGGTGGCGAGCCGCTGCTGCAACCCGAGTTTTGTCATGCGCTGGCACTGGGCGCAAAAGCCATGGGCCTGCATGTCGCGCTGGACACCAACGGCGAGCTGCACGAGAACTTGCCCGACTCTTTCTTCGACCCCATCGACATGCTTCTGCTGGACATCAAGCACTCGGCTCCCGAGGCGCACAAGGAGCTCACTGACCGGGAGCTGGCGCCGGTGCTGGACTGCGCCAAGCGTATGTCCGGGCTGGGCAAGGAGATCTGGGTGCGGCATGTCGTCGTCCCCGGCAAGACCGACTCCGGTGAGCACTTCGAGCGCCTGGCCGGCTTGCTGCAGGCGATCCCGGCGCTCGCGCGCGTGGACCTCTTGCCGTTCCATGCCATGGGCTCCTTCAAATGGGCATCCGTGGGCATGCATGACCCCTTGGCTGGCGTCGAGCCTCCCGGCGAGGAGGCCATGGACGCGGGCCGCTCGATCCTGCGCCAGGCGCTTCCTCTGGTTCTCGTCGTGTGAGCGTCAATCCTTGGTGAGCGACGAGCGTCAAAGCCATCTAGAATACGTTCACCGATTCTTCGCTGGATAGATCATGAGACCCATTGCCATCTTTCGCCACGCCGAGCCTGAAGGTCCGGGCTATTTTGCTGATTTCCTCGACGAACAAGGCATTCCCTGGCGGCTCGTCCGCATCGACCAGGGCGAGGCGGTGCCGCAGGATGCCAGCGCCTACTCGGGCTTGGTGTTCATGGGCGGGCCGATGAGTGTGAACGACGAACTGCCGTGGATACCGTCCGTGTTGGCGCTGATCCGCGACGCGCGCGCCAGGGATGTGCCGCTGCTCGGCCACTGCCTCGGTGGGCAACTCATCTCCAAGGCACTGGGCACCGTGGTGGGCCGGAATCCCGTCAAGGAGATCGGCTGGGGCAAGGTCGAGGTGTCCGACAACGCCGCCGCACGTGCATGGTTCGGCGACATCGAACGGTTCGACGCATTCCACTGGCACGGCGAGACCTTCAGCCTTCCGCAGGGCGCGGTGCATCTGCTGTCCAGCGCGCACTGCAACAACCAGGCCTACGCCATCGGCAAGCACCTTGCCCTGCAGTGCCATGTCGAGATGATCGAACCCATGATCCGCGAATGGTGCGAGGTCGGCGCGGATGAACTCGCTGCCAGTGCAAGCAGTCCGGCGGTACAATCGGCACCAGTGATGCAGTCGCAGATGCGCGACAAGCTGCCTGAATTGCATCGCGTAGCTGCGCGGCTCTATCAGCATTGGCTGCGCGGCCTGGCGCACTAGTCCCGGGAGGTGTGAAATGACCTACGTCGTCGCAGAGAACTGCATCCGCTGCAAATACACCGATTGCGTCGAAGTGTGCCCGGTGGATTGCTTCCGCGAGGGCGAGAACTTCCTGGTGATCGATCCGGACGAGTGCATCGACTGCTCGCTGTGCGTGCCGGAGTGTCCGGCCGGCGCAATCTACGCCGAAACCGATCTGCCCGAAGGCCAGCAGCAGTTCATCGCGCTCAACGCCGAACTGGCCAAGGTGTGGAAGCCCATCGTCGAGAAGAAGGATGCGCCCGCCGACGCGGACGCATGGCTCAATGTGAAAGACAAACTCAAGCTCCTGAAACGGTGAGTGCATCGGCCGTCTTCTTCGATCGCATCGCCCTGCGCGTCCTGACAGCGCAGGCAGCGGCACAGCCCGACCTGCGCGGCACCATCGTCCTGCTTCCCAACTACCACGTGGCGCAACCGCTGGCACAGGCGCTGATGCGCGTGGCGCAGCTACCCGCATTGCTGTTGCCGCAGATGGTCACCCTGAACGAGTGGGCGCAGAGCGTGGCGCTGGACGCGCCCGTCGTCGCCGACAGCCAGCGCAGCGCCTTGCTGTATCAGCACCTGCGCCGGCAGCAATGGTTCGACAACGCCGACCTGTGGAGCATGACACAGGAATTGCTCAAACTGTTCGACGAACTCACTCACTCCCTGCGTGAACTGCCGCGCGATGCCGAGACCTTCGCGCTCGCCGTGCAGCAGGCCTACCAGGCCAGGCAGAACAGTACGCTGCAACTGGAATCGCGGCTGGTGTTCGAGCTGTGGCATGCGATGCAAAGCGGCGCGGAACTGGATGCGGCGCGCGCCAACCAGCAACGCCAGGCGATGCGGGCGGCGCCGGCGAGTCAGCCGATGTTCGTGCTGCGCACCTCCGACTGGAATGCGCTGGAGCAGCGCTTCCTGGACGAATATGCCGCACACGCGGCGGTGCATGTGTTCGATCTGCGCGAGATGCAAGCCCTCTCTCAAACCCTCTCCCCAACCCTCTCCCACAAGTGGGAGAGGGAGCAGCTTGGCTCCCCTCGGCCGTTTACGGGAGAGGGGTTGGGGGAGAGGGTAAGTGCACCGCGTTTCTTCGCCGCTACCTCCCTCGAGCAGGAAGCCCGTGCCGCCGCAATGCAGGTGCGCCTGTGGCTCGCCGCCGGCAAGCGCGACATCGCCATCGTCGCGCAAGACCGCGTGGTGGCGCGGCGGATGCGGGCATTGCTGGAGCGCGCCGAAGTGCTGGTGGCGGACGAGACCGGCTGGACCTTCGCCACGCTTTCGGTGAGCACCGTGCTGGAACGCTGGCTCACCGCGCTGCAAAGCGACTTCTACCATCACGACCTGCTCGACCTGCTCAAGTCGCCGTTCATCTTCGCCGACATGGCAGCAAGCGAACGCAAGTCTGCCGTGTATCAACTGGAGCAACTGCTGCGCAAACAGGGCGTCGTCGCCGGGCTGGAAAAATTCGTGGCGCTCGTCGAACACGAAGCGGCGCTGCATCGACCGCTGGCGCGCCTGCGCCAGGCTGCGGTCCTGTTGGAGCAGAACAAGAAGAGAACGCTGGCGGAATGGCTCTTTGCATTGCGCGAGAGTCTGAACGTGCTCGGTATCGATGCCGGACTGCAGCAGGACGATGCGGGGCAGCAGTTGCTGCATGCGCTGGAAACCTGGCAGCAGGAACTGCGCGGCGACGAAGGCCGTTACCGTTTCGCCGAATGGCGGCGCTGGCTGGCGCAGCAACTGGATAGCGAGACTTTCCGCGACAGCAGCATCGACAGTCCGGTGCGTTTCACGCACCTCGCGGCCACGCGCTGGCGCGCCTTCGACGCCGTGCTGCTGCTGGGCTGCGATGCCGACCACCTGCCCAGCGCGGGAGACGGCGGCAGCTTCTTCAACGACGCCGTGCGCAGCAGCCTCAACCTGCCCACGCGCAGCTTCCACGCCGTACGCCAGCGCGACGACCTGCATGCCTTGCTGGCGCTCAACGATTGCGTGCTGGTCACCTGGCAGAAGGAGCGGGATGGCGAGGGGCGCCTGTTGAGCCCCTTCCTGCAGATGCTGCGCGATGGGTACGAACAGGCGCACGGCGACGATCTGGAAGAGAACGGGCTGTCTGCCTTCCTGGCGGCGGAAGACGCCCACAGGGTGGAACTGCTCCCGGCCGCGCAGCCTGCACCCTCCGTGGCGTCCGACGCCGTGCCGCCGCGCGTTTCGATCAGCGCCTACAACTCGCTGGTGGCCTGTCCCTACCAGTTCTACGCGCGGCATATCCTCAGGCTCAACGAGCTGGACGAAGTGCAGGAGGCCATCGAGAAGCGCGATTACGGCGAGCGCGTGCACGGCATTCTGCAGCGTTTCCACGAGCGCTACCCGAGCGTGAGCGAACATGCGCGCGACGAGATGGAATCCGCCCTGCGCCAGCTCAGCGAGGAAGCGTTTGCCGACCTGCTGCGCCACGATTTCGCGGCGCGCGCCTGGCTGGCGCGCTGGTACAAGTCGCTGCCCGCCTATCTCGAATGGCAGGCGGAGAACGAGGCGTCGGGCTGGCGTTATGCCGGGGCGGAGCGCGCTTTCGAGCTGCCGCTGGACGGCGTGCAGCTGCGTGGCCGCATCGACCGCCTCGACGTGAGGGAAGGCGAGCGCAAGGTGTTCGACTACAAGACGCAGAGCGACCAGCACCTGCGCCACAAGCTGAAGGAGCCGGGCGAGGACGTGCAACTCGCCTGCTACGCCCATGCCGAGGGTGCGAGCGAGGCTGCCTTCGTGAGCATAGAGAACGGCAAGGTGCGGGAGATCGCGCCGCCGCACGAAGTGGAGCGACTGGCGCAGCTCAATGCCGATCGCCTGGAACGACTGATGATGGACGTCCGCAAAGGAGCAGGCATGCCGGCGAATGGTATAGACATGGCATGCACGCACTGCGAGGCGCGCGGCGTGTGTCGGAAAGGAGAATGGGCGGCATGAAGTCAATGATGGAGCTGCCCCTGAATCCTCCGTTCGTGGTGAGCTTGTCGAACCATGAACGGAGGATTCACAAGCAGCGGCCTGCAACGTCCACCCTTCGACAGGCTCAGGGCGAACGGAGTGAATGGAAATGAGCAATCACATCGCTCTCGACCCCAAACGCAGCGTCGTCGTCGAAGCCTGTGCCGGCAGCGGCAAGACCTGGCTGCTGGTGTCGCGCATGGTGCGCCTGCTGCTGGACGGCGCGCAGCCATCGCAGATCCTGGCCATCACCTTCACGCGCAAGGCGGCGCAGGAGATGCAGGCCCGCCTGCAGCTCTGGCTGCGCGAACTGGCGATGAAAGACGATGCCTGCGTGCGCGACTTTTTCGCTCAACGCGGCATGGCGGAGCTGAGCGGGGAGCAGGTGGCGCGCGCGCGCGGCCTGTATGCCGAGGTACTGCTGGCGCAGCCCGGGATCACCATCAGCACCTTCCACGGCTGGTTCATGCAGGTGATCCAGCGCGCACCCCTTAACGCCGACGTGATGCAGGGCATGACCTTGCTGGAGCGTCCCGCTGCCGAACAGGAGGAAGCCTGGGAGGAGTTGCTGGAGCAGATGCGCAGGCAGCCGGAGGGCGGCGAGGCGAAATACATGCAGTGGCTGTTCGACGAATGCGGTTTGTTCAACACGCGCAAGCTGCTCTCCAGTTTCGTCGCGAAGCGCGCCGAGTGGTGGGCTTACACGCAGGGGCAGGCCGATGCGCTGGCTTTTGCCCTCGACAATCTGCGTGCCGATCTGGCCGTGGACATGGATGTCGATGCGATCGAGGACTGGGGCATGTGCGGCAACAGCGAGGAAGTGTTCTTCGCGTTTGTGCGCCAGCTGGCCGCCGGCGGCACCGACAAGCAGAAGGAAAAGGCCAGCGAGATCGAGCGCGCCTGGTCCGACAGCGAACCGGAGCAGCGTTTCGTCACGGTGTGGCCGTTGCTGTTCACGCAGGCAGGCGAGCCGCGCAAGGTGAAGCACACCAAGAACCAGAGCGAGGCGGCCTTCGTTGCCACGCTCACCGCGCTGCAGGACAGCTTGCAGGCCGCGCAGGACTGGCACACCGAGCAGCAGGCCTATCGCCTCAACGAAGCCGCGCTGCAGTGCGGCGCGGCGTGGCTGGCGCGCTACCAGTCGCTCAAGCAGCAGAAACAGCAGATGGATTTCTCCGACCTGGAGTGGCAGCTGTGCCGCCTGCTGCAGCAGAGCGAACACGCCGAGACCATGCAGTACAAGCTCGACAGCCGCTACCGCCATGTGCTGCTGGACGAGTTCCAGGACACCAACCCGCTGCAGTGGCAGATCATGCGCGCGTGGTTCGACGCGGCGGTGGCGGTGGAGTCGCAACCCACTGTGTTCGTCGTGGGCGATCCCAAGCAGTCCATCTACCGCTTCCGCCGCGCCGATGCGCGCCTGTTCGGGGTGGCGCGCGACTACCTGAAGGAACACTTCGCGGCGGCGACACTGGGCAACAGTCTCACGCGCCGCAATTCACAGCCCGTGGTGGATGCGGTGAACGCGGTGTTCCGCGAGCAACCGGAGGGTTTCGAGTTCGTCGAGCACCAGACGCACCAGAAGGAATTGCCGGGACACGTGCTGGTGCTGCCGCTCGCGGAAGCGGATGAACTCCCCGAGAGCGGGGAAGAGGGGCCGAGCGCGGCGCTGACTTTGCGCGACCCGCTCACCACCCCGCGCGCCGAGACCCGCGAGAACGCGCGCCACAGGGAGGCCGAGCAGTTCGCGGAACAGCTGCAACTTATCGCCAGCGAGTGGTCGGTGCAGGAAGACGGCGAGGGGCGCCCTGCCACCTACGGCGACATCATGGTGCTGGTGCGCAGCCGCACCCACCTCGCGGTGTACGAAGAGGCGCTGCGTGCAAGACACATCCCCTTCCTCAGCTCGCGCCGCGGCGGCCTGCTCGACACGCTGGAGGCCGAGGACCTGCAGGCGCTGCTGATGTTCCTCATCACGCCTTTTGCCGACCTCGCGCTGGCGCAGGTGCTGCGCACGCCCGTTTTCGCTTGCGGCGACAACGACCTCATGCGGCTGGCTTCGGACGTTGACGCCGTTCGTCCTGAGCTTGTCGAAGGAACGAACGGGGGTGAGCGCAAGTCTTCCGTTCATGGTTCGACAAGCCCACCACGAGCGGGACGCGCGTCATGGTGGGTGCGCTTGCAGCACTTGTCTGAGCCGTCGCCCGCTCTGCAACGCGCCGCCGACCTGCTGCAACGCTGGCTCGCCCACGCCGACAAACTTCCGGTGCACGACCTGCTCGACCGCATCTATTTCGAGGGCGACGTCATCGCGCGCTACAGCGCCGTGCTGCCGCATGAGACACGCGCCAAGGTGGTGGCCAACCTGCACGCTTTCATGGAGATCGCGCTCTCGGTGGATGCGGGCCGTTATCCCAGCCTGCCGCGCTTCCTGCAGGAGCTGCGCGAACTGCGCGAGAGCAGCGACGATGCGCCGGACGAGGGCAAGCTGGGCCAGGCGGGGGACGCGGTGCGCATCTACACCGTGCACGAATCCAAGGGGCTGGAAGCACCCATCGTGTGGCTGCTGGATGCGAATGTGGAGAAGACCAACAAGGAGGGCAGCGACGTGCTGCTGGCCTGGTCGCCGCACGAAGAGCGTCCCTCGCATTTCTCGCTGTATGCCGACCAGGCCTCGCGCGGCAGGAAGCGTGCCCCGCTGTTCGAGCAGGACGCCGCGCAACAGGCCCGGGAAGAGATGAATCTGCTGTACGTCGCCATCACCCGCGCGCAACAGGCGCTGATCGTCAGCGGCAACAAGGGAGCCAAGGAGCATCGAGCGTTGACCTGGTATGAGCGCATCGCGGCCGTGGCCGGGAGTCAAGGGATGCCGTTCGGACTGAGCCTGTCGAAGCCCATGGAAGGCGAAGCAGTTACGCCCGTTCACCCTTCGACCGCACCCGCAAGGAGTACGCCGGTGGGTACCCCGCTGCTTCGCAGCGACCCTTCCGCAGGCTCAGGGCGAACGGTAACTCTGCCCGCCATTCTCCCCACCGGCAAACGCGCCGCCCGCAACACCGTGCAACAACAGCGCGGCATCTGGCTGCACACGCTGCTGCAACATTTAACGACACCCTTCCCTCTCCCGCATGCGGGAGAGGGAAGCGCATCAGCGCGGGAGAGGGAGGTTTTGCAGCAACGCCTGGCCATCCCCTCCGCCGAAATGGAGCCCTTCTGGCAACAGGCCTGGCACCTGCTCACCCTGCCGCAACTCGCGCGTTTCTTCGACGCCCGCCAATACCGCACCGCCTGCAACGAGATGCCCTACATCAACGCCAAAGGCGAACTGAAACGCATCGACCGGCTGGTGGAGTTCGACGACGAGGTGTGGGTGCTGGATTACAAGCTGGGCGACAGCGAAGATGCGGCGCGCTACCGTGCGCAGATGCAGGAATATCGGGCGGCGATGCAAACGGTGTATTGGGACAAGACGGTGCGCTGTGCGCTGATATTTGCGGATGGCGTGTTGGTCGAAATGTAGGGCGGGTTGGCGCAGCGTGACCCGCCGGACGTCCAGACGTTCGGCGCATTACGCCTTGCGGCTAATGCGCTCAACCTCGTCAAATCGGGTAACTTTCAGGTCGCGGCACTACAACTCAATACTGCACGCTTCTGGATATTTCGTCGTTGAGTCCCGTGACCCATTCGTTATAGATCGGACTGATGCACTTGCCATCGCCTCTGGTCGGCCCTGCAGTTGTTTTGCCGGTACAGCCATTCAGGTAACCAAGGCCGGTGCTGTCCTGGTATCGGATGCTGTACGTGTGCAAGTCGAAGTCGATTGCCACCGTGGCTGAAGTCTTGCCGTCGATTCGCGTTGCGATCATGCGTTTCGGTGATTCGCCGGGGGTTACGTCCCATCCAGCCCTGGCCACGGCCATGCGGATATCGATCTGAATTTCCTCGATGCTTACTCCGTGGCTGCTAATGCGCTTGATCGGCTGATCTTCATAACTGACGATCTGAATGGGGGCGGTGTTGCAGCCCAGCAATGCAAACAGGGTAAATGTCGTTATGAATGCCCTTTTCAATTTTGCGCTCCTTGGTGTGGTTTCTAACGTCAGTCGTTGACGATGATATCGCTTTTCCTGCGAGTCATGCTCGCCGCTTCAGCGAGATCGTCAGCCTGAACTTTGCCACCGGTTCCTCGCTCAGTGATGGCACGGTGGCGATCACATCAAGCTGTCTTTCGACTCTCTCATCCGATGCTGCGGCCTGTGCAACCAGTTCGGCGATCTGCTTTCCCTGATTGCAGGTGAAATCCACGTCGCCCTCGGCGCGCTTGAGGAACTCTGCCTGGAAGTCTTTGAACACCATGGAGATGGGCACGCGCTGTTGTCGGATGAGGTTCATGGCGTAGGCGCCGGGGGCGACGTCCGCGCCGATGCAGAGCGCGCCGAAATACATGGAGCCGAGGTGGTTGCGAGTTCTGTGCCGCAAAGGTATCCGGACCACCATCCGCTCCGGCGATATCTCCACGACCGAGACGCCGACATAGGACAGCAGGGGGATCCTGGTGAGTCCGAACCATCGCAGCAGGATGGTCGCGCGCGTCTTTTCAGTGATCAGCTTGCTTAACCAGTTCATGTCGATTGGCTGGACTCGTTGGAAACCTGGGTTTGGACTTGTCTGGCGGCGACTCTAACCACTCCCTGATGTGGGCGCAACAACGGTCCGGTCGCCCCATTTGTGCGCAGAACGAACGTTCTGTTAAAATAGCATCGCAAGTCGAAGCAATATCGGCGGACACATAAACGAGGCGCGGGCAGAACTGCGGGCGGGCAGAGATCAAGTGAAGCATGAGGTAACAAAAGGCCGCGGCGCGACGCTGCAGATCGAGGGGCGCTTCGAGAGCGTGGCGCGCGAGCGCATCGACGACGGCTGGGGCACGGCGGACGAAGCGCTGCCGCCGTTCAGGACGACGGTGACGGTGGAGCAGGCAAAGAGCGTGCTTCAGCGCCAGAACTCGCCCGACTTGCCGTACGAATATTCGCTCAATGCCTACCGCGGCTGCGAGCATGGCTGCATCTACTGCTACGCGCGGCCTTCGCACGCCTACCTCAATCTCTCGCCGGGGCTGGATTTCGAGACCAGACTGTTCGCCAAGCCGGAGGCGGCGCAGTTGCTGCGCAAGGAACTGGCGAAACCTTCCTATCCGTGCTCGCCCATCGCGCTCGGTTCCAACACCGATCCCTACCAGCCCATCGAGCGCGAGTGGAAGATTACGCGACAGATTCTGGAGGTGTTGGCGGAGTGCCGGCATCCGGTCTTCATCGTCACCAAGTCGGCATTGATCGAGCGCGACCTCGACCTGCTCGTGCAACTGGCGCGCGACGATCTGGTGCAGGTGTTCATCTCCGTCACCACGCTGGATGGGGAGATCGCGCGCAAGCTGGAGCCGCGCGCCTCATCGCCGCGGCGCAGGCTGCAGGCCGTCGAGCGGCTGAACGAGGCGGGCGTGCCGTGCGGCGTGTTCGTCGCGCCGGTGATCCCTTTCCTCACCGACTCGGAACTGGAGAGCATCTTGCAGACCGCGCACGAACACGGCGCGCGCAGTGTGTTCTATGCCTTGCTGCGCCTGCCGTACGAGTTGAAAGACCTGTTCAAGGATTGGCTGGCAGTGCATTACCCGCTGAAGGCGGAGCATGTGATGAGCCGCCTACGCGAGATGCGCGGCGGACGCGAGAATGATTCGGAGTTCGGTTCGCGCTTCGTCGGTGACGGCTTGTTCGCGCAGTTGCTGTCCAAGCGTTTCCGCCTTGCGTGCGAACGGCTGGGCTTCAACTGTGAGGAGGGGGCGCTGGACACCGCGAAATTCGCCAAGCCGAACCTGAGCGGGCAGCAGAGCCTGTTTTGAATGTGGCCGATGAGGCGTAGCGTGATCCGCTCATGGTTCGACAAGCTGTGCGCGTGCTGTTGGGGCGAATGCCCCGTACAGCCACGGCCTACCCCTTGCGGGTACACCACGAACGGAGATTTGGTTTGGGTCCTTCTGTTCGGGAATCGCTGGTAAGGCGATTCATCAGATGCAGCCGCCGCAACTTCCGCAGCGCCAGTCCTGCTTGTTCACGGCCTGATAGAAATAACGGAAGAGTACTTCGTTGGTCGGGATGTTGTTCGCCATGAAGAGGTGCGTAAGCCAGTCCAGGTTCGCGATGATCCATTCATCTTCCTGCAGCCCCTCCGCGTACATGTCGTCGTCCGGAAAGATGAAGCTGTAGATGGCATAGGTTCCCATGTCATGCTCTTTGCGCTCGGAATCGAGCTCCAGAGCCTGCCCAAGGTAGGATATCTCCCAATGCCCGAGGCAGATGTTGCTGCCCGTCGCAGTCCACTTGGCGGTGAAAGGGTTGGGGGCGGAAACCGTCATTGCTGTTCGAGCTGCTGCTTTCTTTCCAAGTGGCGCTGCAGGCCGTGTACCAGGTTCTGCGTGAGTTCCGCCTGCAGTTCTTCCAGCGGCACGGTGATGCCTTGGGCTATGCATTGCGTCACTTTCAAGCCTTCGTAGCCGCAGGGATTGATGTTGGCGAACGGAGTCAGGTCCATGTCCACGTTCAACGCAAGACCGTGGTAGCTGCAGCTGTTCTTGATCTTCAGCCCCAGCGCGGCGATCTTGGCATCGCCTACATACACGCCGGGCGCCTCGTCGCGGCCTTCGGCCCGCACACCGTACTCGGCCAGCAAATCGATCACGGCCTGTTCCATCAGGCGCACCATTTCGCGAACGTTGATTTTCCAGCGGCGCAGGTCGAGCAGCAGGTAGGCGACGATCTGGCCGGGGCCGTGATAGGTGATCTGGCCGCCGCGGTCGATGTTCACCACCGGGATGTCGGTCGGGTTGAGCAGATGCTCCGGTTTGCCGGCCTGGCCCTGGGTGTAGGTGGGCGGGTGCTGCACCAGCCAGATCTCGTCCACGGTGTCGGCGCTGCGCTCGGCGGTGAAGCGCTGCATGGCGCGCCAGGTCGGTTCGTAATCGACCATGCCCAGCGATTTGATGTGTATGAGCGGATGCATCGTGTACCTCCTTTTTTCAGCTCCGGATCACAGGACCATTTTAACCATCGGGTGACTGGTCAGGTCGCGATACAGGTTGTCGAGCTGTTCGCGCGAGGTGGCGCGGATGGTGCAGGTGAGGCTGAGGTATCTGGCGTTGCTGCTGCTGCGCATCTCGATGGTGGTGGCGTCGAAATCCGGCGCATGCACCAATACGACGGTGGCGATGGCCTGGGCGAAGCCTTGCTTTGCCTCGCCGAATACCTTGATCGGGAAGTCGCAGGGGTATTCGATGAGGGAGTCTTTCGGGTCTATCATTTGCGCATCACTTCGCGTTTGAACGTCTGATACAGCGGATGCAGCCTGGCGAACATCGCGCCGGGTTTTCCGCTGCCCACGGGCTTACCGTCGAGCGTGGTGATGGCCAGCACTTCGCGGGTAGAGGAAGTGAGCAGCAGTTCGTCGGCATCGAACACTTCGGCCTTCGATACGCGCCGTATTTCATGGGGGATGCCGTTCGCGGCTGCGAGTTCAAGGATGACGTCGTAGGTGATGCCGGGCAGCATCAAATTATCCTTGGGCGGCGCGAGCAGCGTGCCGTTCTTCACCACGAAAATGTTGCTTGCCGCGCCTTCGGTGAGGAATGCGTCATCGCGGATCAGGATGGCTTCGGCGCAGCCGGCCTCAACCGCGGCCTGGCGCAGCAGCACGTTGGGCAGCAGGGCGATGGCCTTGATGTCGCAGCGCAGCCAGCGGTTGTCGGCGACGGTGATGCAACTGATGCCGCTCTGCAGCAATTCGGGCGGAGGCGTGGTGAGCGGGTTGCTCAGCGCAAATACGGTGGGCGGCACCGGCGGCACGGGGAAGGCATGGTCACGCTTGGCGACGCCGCGTGTGATGTGCAGATAGAGGTACTGATCCTCCGGCGTGTTGCGTGCGATGAGTTCGTTGAGGATTCTGGACCACTCGCTCTCGCTGTGCGGATTCTTCAGCTTAATGCCATCCAGGCTGTGCTGCAGGCGCCTGAGGTGCTCGGCCAAGCGAAAGGCGCGGCGAGAATACACCGGGATGACTTCATACACGCCGTCGCCGAAGATGAAGCCGCGATCCAGCACGGACACCTTCGCTTCCTCGATGGGCATGAAGGCGCCGTTCAGATAGATGGTCATGCCTTGCTCCTTACTGGAACAGCAACCGGATGTTGTCCACGCCGCGCGAGAATACATTCGCCAGGCGGACATCGTCCAGCGCGACGACGGGCAGGTCGAGATAGGGTTTGTCATTAAGCGTCAGATGCAGGATGCCGAGCTGCTGGCCGCCGTTAAGCGGTGCGAGCATGGGCTGGCGCGTCTCCAGCGTGGCCTTGAGCGCACCTCGCTGTCCCTTGGGGATGGTGACATATAGATCCCTGCCGAAGCCCATATCCAGGTGCTTCGAGGTGCCTTTCCAGATGCGCTTGGTGCTGATCGCCTGTCCCTTGGCATAGAGCTTGAGGGCCTCGAAATCCTGGAAGCCGTGGTTGAGCAGACGCTGGCCTTCGCTGTTGCGCAGCTTGTCGGTTGCCGTGCCGAGCACCACCGAGATCAGGCGTCGCTCGTCGCGCTTGGCGGAGGCGACCAGGTAGTGATCGTCGGTCTCGCTGTAACCGGTCGCCAGGCCGTCGACGAAAGGGTCCAGCCACAGCAGGCGGTTGCGGTTGAACTGGCTGATGCCGTTGTACTGGAATTCGCGCTGCGCATAGATGGAGTAGAGCTCGGGGTAATCGCGCACCAGGGCTGCGGCGAGCAAAGCCAGATCATGCGCGCTGCTGTAGTGCTGTGCGTCGGGCAGGCCGGTGGCATTGACGAAGTGCGTGTCCTTCATGCCCAGCCGCTGCGCTTCGCTGTTCATGGTGTCGGCCAGCGCCATCTCGTGGTTCGCCAGCGCTTCCGCCAGCACGCGTGCTGAATCGTTGGCGGATTGCACGATCAGACCGCGCAGCAATTCCTCCACGGTCACTTCCTTGCCGGCGCTGAGGTACATGCGCGATTCCGAGTTCTGGGTGCGGATGGCATAGGCCGACGGGATGATCTTCTGGCTGAGCGAGATCTTGCCCTGCTTGAGCGCGCCGAACACGACGTAGGCCGTCATCAGCTTGGTCAGATGCGCGGGCGGGATGTGCTCGCTGGCGTTCTGTTCGACCAGGAATTGGCCGCTGGTGTAGTCGTAGAGTGCATAGGACTTGGCGGCAATCGCGGGAACCTGCTCTTGCGAGAAAGCCAGCGCAGGCAGCAGGAGGAACAGCGAGGTCAGGAAGTATTTCATGGGAATCAACGAAATGGAAAGGGGGATGATTATAGCAAGCGTGCGCTCGTGCGGGCGAAGGTATAGGCAGTTTCCGGCCGAGGTATAGGCACGGTCTAGTCCGTACGGCATATTGTTTCCGCATCGTGTCGGCATTACAAATGGTGGCGTGAAACGACAATCTTAAGGAGATGGCGATGCAACTCATCAGCGAGAAAACAGGACAAGAGATCGGCCGGCTGCCAAACCGGATCAGCCAAGCGCAGGATGCAGGCTCGATCGGCATCGATTTCGTCGGGGTGGCGGAGTCGCATGTGCTGTTCTTCGGCCGCGTGAAGGATTTCGTGCATGGCGAATTGCCCCAGTCCATCTCCGACTTCTGCGAGTTGGGGCAATGCTGCGAACTGGAGCGCTGGCTGAAGGGCGTTGGCTTGTCGCGCTTCGGCCATCTGCGCGCGTTCAAACGGCTGCACACCGCGCATACCGAATTCCACAGTCACGCCTCGGCAGTGCTGGCGATGATCCAGGCGGGAAGCTGGATATCGGCCGAGCACATGCGCAAGAGTGATTTGTCGCAGGCGTTGCGCCGGGTGCTGATTTCGATCACTGAGCTGAACGAGTCGATCAACAAGCAAGTCTGGAGCGTCAATTAACGAGAGCAGCGCATTGGCCAGTTTTCCCGACATCGCCCGCACTTCGCGGGCGATGTCGTTTTCGGGGCGCGCGCGATGCTGCGGCTCGCTGATCGCCTTGGCGTGATTCAAAGTCCGATTGGACGTTTTGCCAGTTTGCGTTGCAGGGTGCGGCGATGCATGTTCAGTTCGCGCGCGGTGGCGGAGATGTTGTCGCCATTCTCGTGCAGCACGCGCTGAATATGCTCCCATTCCAGCCGCTCCACCGTGGCGGGATGGGCTTCGAGCGGCACGTCGGTGCTGGGGTTGTGGCCGAAGGCGGCGACGATTTCGTCGGCGTTCGCCGGCTTGGAAAGATATTGCGTCGCGCCCAGCTTGATCGCTTCCACCGCCGTGGCGATGCTGGCGTAGCCGGTCAGAACCACGATGCGCGTGGCGGCATCGAGTTCATGCAGTTTCTGCACTAGCACCAGCCCGGAAGCGCCCTCCATCTTCAGGTCCAGCACGGCGTATTCCGGCGGGTTGGCGACGGCCAGCGGCAAGGCCTGCTCGACGCTGTCTGCAGAGGTCACTGCAAAGCCGCGCTTGTCCAGCGCGCGCGATAGCACCATGCGGAACGTCGCGTCGTCGTCCACCAGCAACAATGAAGGTCGTTCGGACTGGCTCATGTCGGTTTTCTCCGTTGCGGCATGACCACTTCGGTGGTGGCGCCGCCGCCCTCGCGGTTGGACAAACGCACACTGCCGCCCATCCGTTCCAGCGTGGCATTGGCGAGGAACAGCCCGAGGCCGCGTCCTTCCTGCTTGGTGGTGAAGAAGGCGGAGCCGGCGCGAGAGGCGGCTTCCGGCGTAAGCCCGGGGCCGTGGTCGTGTATCTCCAGCGTGATGTTGGCATCGTCCCAGCGCAGCAGGATGTCCATCTCCTCCGGCGAGGCGTCGGCGGCGTTGTTCAGCAGGTTCAGCAACGCCGAGCGTAGCGCCGGATCGGCGCGCAGGCGCGGCGAGGGCTGGATGCCGTCGAGCTTGAAACGGTAGTGCACGGTCGGACGCAGCAACTGCCATTCGTCCAGCACGTTGCGGATGTATTCCTCCAGCGACAGTTCGCTGCTGGTCTCCTGCGCGTGCGAGAGCAGGGAGCCGAGGATGCGCTTGCAGTTTTTCACCTGGTCATCGAGGATGTTCAGATATTCCTGCTGTTCCGCGGAGGCGCAGTCGTGGCGCATCTCGCCGATGACGACCGACATGGTGGAGAGCGGCGTGCCCAGTTCGTGCGCAGCACCTGCCGCCTGCGTGCCGAGGGCCACGATGCGTTCGTTGCGCAGCGTCTCTTCGCGCACCCGGGTGAGTTGCGCATCGCGGATGCGCACCGCGCGCGCCATTTCCACCGCGAAATAGGCCACCACCACGGCGCTGATGACGAAGCCCAGCCACATGCCGAGCACATGCGTGCTGAACGCGTCTTCCAGCGGCGAGACGGCGCTGTCTGCGACTGTCGGGGCGGTCATCTGGTGTTGCGAGTGATCCATGCCCTGCAGCGCGGCCGGCGCGTGCTGGGCATGGCCGTCCGGCAACGGCACATACCACACCATCAGCAGGCTGTAGCAGGCGAGCGTCAGCGCGGCCATGCCCCAAGTGTGGCGGCGGGTCAGCGTGGCGGCGGCGATCACCAGCGGCAGCAGGTAGAGCGAGACCAGCGGATTGGTCGAGCCGCCGCCGTAATAGAGCAGTACCGTCAATTGCAGCACATCCACGCCCAGTTGCAGGAACAGTTCGAGGTTGCCCACCGGGAAATCTAGCGAGAGTCGCCACCAGGTCAGCGCGTTCGCCGCCGTCAGAAAAAACACGGCGCCCAGCATCGGCAGCCAGGCGAAGTCCGTGCTGAGAAAACGGTGCACCAGGATCAGGGTGGCGAACTGCGCGAGGATGGTTCCGCAGCGCAGCAGGAACAATCGGCGCAGATGCGAGTGACCGGTCTGGGTGGCAAGCAGTGAGGAATTCATGGGGCGGATTCTACCGGAGTCGCTCTGCGCAAGGGGTGCGGCAATATGTCGCAGGGGCGGCGCGGGGAATTTCCCTACAATCCTTGCCAGCCCAACTCGGTCAATCTGTGGAGAATTCGAAATGAACATGAAACTAAAAATAAGCGTGATGGCCGTCGCCCTGGCCCTGAACAGCATGGCGCACGCCGATGAAACGGCGAGCCTGGACGAGGTGGTGGTGACCGCCCCGCAGAGCACTGAACCGCTGACCGTGAAGACCGACCCGAAGAAACCGCGCCAGCCGGTGCCGGCCCACGATGGCGCCGACTATCTCAAGACCATTCCCGGCTTCTCCGTCATCCGCAAAGGCGGGACGGACGGCGACCCGGTGTTCCGCGGCATGGCGGGTTCGCGCCTGAACATCCTGCTGGATGGCGAACAGATCCTGGGAGGCTGCGGCGGGCGCATGGATCCGCCCACTGCCTATGTCTTTCCCGCTTCGTATGACCGTATCACGCTGCTGAAGGGGCCGCAGACCGTGCTGTACGGGCCGGGCAACTCCGCAGGTACCGTGCTGTTCGAGCGCATCATCGACCGCGCCGCACAGGCCGGAACGAGCGTGAATGGCTCCCTCATGCTCGGCAGTTTCGGGCGCAACGACGAAATGGTCGATGCCCGGACCGGCAGCGAAAGCTATTACCTGCGCGCGGGTGGGACTCGTTCGCATTCCAACGACTACAAGGATGGCAGCGGCAATACCGTGCATTCCGAATACACCCGCTGGAGCACCAATGCGGCGCTGGGCTGGACGCCGGACGACAACACCCAGCTGGAACTGACGGCAGCCAAGAGCGACGGCAAAGCGGCCTACGCTGACCGCAGTGTGGATGGATCTAAGTTCGCACGTGACAACATCGGCCTGAAGTTCAAGAAGGAGCGTATGGGTGGTCTGCTGGACGGGGTCGAGGCGCAGGCGTATTACAACTACGTCGATCACGTGATGGACATCTACAGCATGCGTGTGGGCAACCCGGCGTCCATGATGGCGGTGATGAACCCGGATCGCAAGACCACCGGCGGACGTTTGGCAGGCACCCTGCAACTGGCGGAGGCGAGCCAGTTCAAGGTGGGCGTGGATACCCAGAACAACGTGCATACCGGCCGTACCGGAGCTGCTCCCGGCTACATGGGTGACTACACCCAGAAGCCGCGGGTTAAGGATGCAGAATTCAAGAATCTGGGCGTGTTCGGCGAACTGCGCCAGGGCATGGATGACAATTCCCGTGTCGTCCTCGGCGGACGTGTCGACAGCTGGGAAGCGACCGACTACCGTACGATGATCATGCGCAGCATGATGACCACGGTGATGAACCCGACGGCCAACCAGACTCGCAAGGCGACCTTGCCCAGCGGATTCGCGCGTTATGAACAGGATGTTAGCGCCGCGACCACCGCGTATGTCGGCATCGGCCGTACAGCACGTGCTCCGGATTATTGGGAACTGTTCAACAAGGAGAGCCTGACCACGGCCAGCTCATTCAACACTCGCTCCGAGAAGACCACGCAGCTCGATGCCGGTCTGAATTTCCGCGATGGCGGGGTGACCGGGGCTGTCTCTGTATTCTATAGCAAGGTCAAGGACTTCATCCTGATCCAGTCCGGGGTCAACAAGGGCACGATGATGATGCCGGAGTACGTGACCGTTACCCGCAACGTGAATGCAACCACCTACGGTGCTGAAGCGGGTGCCGCATGGCAGCTGGCCGAGAGTTGGAAGGTCGACGGCAGCCTGGCCTATGTGCACGGCAGCAACGACACCGACGGCACCGCGCTGGGACAGATCCCGCCGCTGGAGGCGCGTCTCGGCCTCAACTATGACGACAAGGTATGGTCGTTCGGTGGCCTGTTGCGCGCGGTGGCGGCGCAAGACCGCGTCGCGGTGAACCAGGGCAATATCGCAGGTCAGGACATCGGCGCTTCTAGCGGTTTCAGCGTGTTCTCGGTGAACGCCGGCTGGCGCGCGAGCAAGTCGGTGCAGGTGACCGGCGGTGTGGACAACGTGTTCGACAAGACTTACGCGGAGCATATCAGCCGTGCCGGCGCCATGGTCACCGGCTATACGCAGACCACGCGCGTCAATGAGCCGGGGCGCAACGTGTGGGTGAAGGCGAACTTCGATTTCTGAGCACAATATTTGGGCTAGAATGACGCGCCGCATCGCAAGGTGTGGCGCTTTTTATTGAGGAGAAGAGCATGAGAAGGATTCTGTGGGCGGGCCTGTTGGCGATGTTGGCGGCACCGGTCTTGGCTGACGAGGTGGAGGTGAGCGACGTATGGGCGCGGGCCACGGCGCCGGGACAGGACAGTGCGATGGTGCAACTGGTGATCGCGAGCAAAAAGGCGGGCAAGCTCGTCGCCGTGTCGGCCAAGGATGCGCGGACGGCCGAGCTGCACACCATGGTCATGGAAGGCAACATGATGAAGATGCGCCAGGTGGAGGCGATCGAGCTTGCGGCGGGCAAGGCGGTGGATTTGGGCGCGGCGGGCTATCACCTGATGCTGACGGGACAGCAGACTGGTGTTGCGAACGCCTTCTCGATGTCGAT
>JBQGEN010000104.1:0-18919 GCA_052039615.1 Sideroxyarcus sp.
TTTGCTACAGGGCAAGCACGGGCTTCTGCCGCCGCAATCTCATTGGGGCGTCGCTTGCCATGAAAAGGGATAAAGAGTTAAATCCAGCGCGCGTAAGACAACTCAGTCCGGCGACTGTAATGCTTGAACCGTATTTTTGCGACAACTTGATCAAGAAGTTGGGGGGATTTGGAGATGTCGTTTTTTCTGGCGAGGATGGGGTGTTCACGAATTACACTCCAATGCGAATCAACGGGTTGCAATTCTTCGCCCAGATTGTCCGACAGTCAGGTCCAGATTATCAGACACTTTTGTCGTCTAATTTAAGTTAGCGAAACCGAGAGGGGTGTTCCCATTGCGGGTCGATGCACTACCAGCAGTAACAATAGTCTTCTCGACGTCTGTCGTAGTGTTCGCACTCGTGCATGCTCAGCTGTTGAACTCCCCCATGTATGAAATGCGGCTCGTTGTTCAGTTTGAAGTTCTTCTCGTGGTTGTAGCCAATTGCCTAGCGATATTGAGTGCGGGCGGCAGCCTCCTTGCTGCCGCGAGGAAGAACTGGAGGCGCATGGCACTGTGTCTAGTCGCAGCAGCGTCAGCTCCTGCAGCACTCTTGTGGGCGTCCCACATAGATCCGGTTACCTTAGTGTGGTCGACATAAGCGCTAACCCATCGCTCGTTCGGACCGGACGCCTGCGGCGTCCGGCCGCACAGCTTTCACGTTAGGCCTTATCAAATGAGTTACCACGTTACAATTTTGCGTACGGCGGGAGAGCAGCAGGTTTCTATAAGCCTCGATGAAGCGAAAACCGCAATCTCAGAAATACCAGGGTGGGAATATCTAGCAGGAAAAGACGTCGCATTCGTGTTTTCTCAGGCAGGCAAAGAGATCGCGTGCTTGTGGTACCAAGATGGCGAACTCTGGGCAAAAAATCCAGAGCAGGAAGCTATCGCTCGTATGGTGGCTCTTGCCGAGAAGTTAGATGCACGTGTTCGGGGTGACGAATATGAAACTTACACATCGCCAACTGAGACCTACACTCACCCTGATGACGCTGCGTTAGTTCAAAGCAATGCTGAAGAGTCTCAGAGGCTTGAGCGTAACTCCAATGTGCGCCATTACCTCTTTCGTACCTAC
This sequence comes from Sideroxyarcus sp., assembly GCA_052039615.1. Lineage (GTDB taxonomy): Bacteria > Pseudomonadota > Gammaproteobacteria > Burkholderiales > Gallionellaceae > Sideroxyarcus. The sequence continues at coordinate 1,118 of JBQGEN010000104.1, forward strand.
CAGATTTTCATTACTGCTTGGTTGACCTACTTCGCAATTAAGTGGTGCATTAAGAATCTTTAGTATGAGTAGGCCTAACAATTGCATCAAGTCGTTCGCTGTCGCTCACTGGGACGCGCAAGAAGCGCGCGCCCCTTATGCAAAACGTTATGTGGCAGGAACCAAAGGCAAAATGCTAACCAGAATCGCCTTGATTTTCTTTGTGCTGTCCTCCGGGGTTGTTTCGTCGGCCATCGCTCAGGAGCCGGCTACTACGCTACATCCTATTTCGGCAACGGAGTATTTCCACCGAACCTATGAAGGCAAAATAGCCGGGAAATACCCGATCACCATGGATCTGAAAAAGAGTGGAAACGCGCTGAAAGGCAGCTATCAGTACAAGGGAAAAACCGGTCGACTCGACCTCCAGGGAACGATCGATTTCTTGGGAAGATTTACCATGAATGAATACGCCAATATGGTCTATTCAAAGCCGAACGCGATTTTGTCGGGAGTTATGGCGAGCGACATCATGAGCGGTGTGTGGAGTGTTCCGGATGGTTCCAGAAAATTACATTTTGAGGCGCACATAACCTCTGAGGTGAGATTAAAGCCAAAGAAGGAGGCGCTACAGTCGGCGGTGGGCACATATTATCTTGAATCAGTCAGCGGGGCAGTTGGCGCCAATGGTATGTTCGACATCTTCAAAGAGAATGGTGTGTGGAAATCCACCGGCTCGGCAATTTCCGGCGGGATGCGTGAGGGTTACGAGAACGCGCTTTCAAGCGATGAGCAGAGCTTGTTGAGCTCGACGCGCATTACGGTCGATTCGGCGCTGACCGTCCGGCTTATCGCGCGAGACAAGACACTGCTGGAAATCCCACTCAATGAAAACGGCATGCTCTACAAGATGGATAGGCCATCACTGAGTGTGCTGGATGAAATACTGAAAAAGCTTTCCCCCTCGACAACCTATGTAGAGGAGGAGTTGTATCTCGCGGCACTCCAAAGTGTGGATTATTCGAATGCCCTTCCAGTGGAAATAACTAGTGGAATGCTGGTGCTCAGTTATTCCACAGGATCTGGATCGTTCCTGATCCATATCGCCACATCATGTTGCGACAACAACATGCTGGTATTTGCGAAGAGTGCTACTCGGAAGTGATGCTGCAAAAAATATAGTTCCTGTGGAAACCTATACATGAAAATAAAGCCGCATAACACGTCGCTCAACCTCATGAAATCAAAGGGGTCGTGTTCGAAATAAGTTTTCAAACCAACTTGCTTGGGACCGCAAATCAAAGTGAAGCATGCGTGAGGTAGGCAGGTTTCTTGTGCCCACGCGGCCAACTACGCCAGCAGCACCAGCCCCCACACCACCACCACATTGACCAGGCTCGCCAGCACCGCCGCGCTGCCGATGTCCTTGGCGCGCTTGGCCAGGTCGTGGTTCTCCAGCGAGATGCGGTCCACGGTGGCCTCGATCGCGGAATTGAGCAGTTCGACGATGACGACCAGCAGCACGCTGGAGATCATCAGCGCCTTGCCCAGGTAGCCCTGCGGCAGCCACAAGGCGAGCGGGATGAGAACGGCGGCGAGCAGCACCTCCTGGCGGAAGGCGTCCTCGTGCCGGTAGGCGGCGCGAAACCCGGCCAGCGAGTAGCCGCAGGCGTTCCATAAACGGATGAGGCCGGTCTTGCCTTTGTAGGGACTTTCCACGTGCGGCTCCTGTCGGGGTGGGTTGCTTTCACTCTATCAAAAAAAGACGCGCACCGGACCGCGTGCGCGCGCAAGGGAGGAGAGAATGGTGCGAACGGCGCTCAGCCCGGCTGCACGCGCTGCTCGCGGCGCATGAAATGCCTGGCGTAACGTTCGTTCAGGCGCGACACGGGCAGCAGGATGAACAGGTCGGCGCAGTTGAAGTCGGGGTCCCAGGCGGGTTCGCCACAGATGTAGGCGCCGAGGCGCAGGTAGCCCTTGATGAGTGGCGGTACGCTGACATCCAGCTCCCGGTTGAGCGACTCCAGCGGCAGGCGGCAGCGCGGGAACACGCGATATTCGGCGGGGGCGGCGTGCAGGCGATGCAGCTTGTGGTAGACGCTGGCGGCATAGTGCCCGCCGTCGCCCATGCCGATGCTGGCGCAGCCGATCAGGTATTCGTGATTATGCCGGCCGATGTAGTCCGCCAGCCCGCTCCACAGCTGCGCGATGGTCGCGCCGTCGCGGTAGTCGGCATGCACGCAGGAGCGCCCGACCTCCACCATGCGCTCGCGCAGATGCATCAGGCGCGACAGATCGAACTCGGTCTCGGAATAGTAGCCGCCCGCCGCGTAGGCCTGCTGCGGCGGCAGAATGCGGTAGGTGCCAACCACGCGGTCGTTGCCGTGGTCGCGCACCAGCAGGTGATCGCAGAATTCGTCGAAGCGGTCGATGTCCAGTCCCAGTCTGGCGCTGGGCAGGATGGCGCCCATCTCCTCGCCGAACACCTTGTAGCGGATGCGCTGCGCCTCGGCGATCTCGGCCACGTTGCGCGCCAGGCTGAAAGACAGCCTGGGCCTGGCCTGGTTGCCCTGCTCGCGGTTCAGTTCCAGCATGCTCTTGCTCCTGTCGGATGGATTGCATGCAGCTTACGTTCCGGTTGTTGCGCAGGCGTTAAGGGAATATGAAGGATCGGTGACAGTCTCGCGCTCGCAGGCCTGGCTCATGCCGTGCAGCGCGGCCTCGATCTCACGCCGCGCGGTCCGCGTCAGCGTGCGCCGGTCCATGCGCGCGGCATCCAGCGGCGGGGTGGCGACCACGCGCGCGTGCATCCCGTCGCTGCGCAGGATGTTCCACAACGAGGCGCCGAAGGACAGGTCGTCGATGTAGGCGGCGGCGGCGCAGTGCCGGCCGGCCGCGTCCTGATAGCGGATGGCAACGGGATGCACCGGCGCTCCGGCGTCGATGGCGGGCTGCAACAGGGACGAGTGGAAATGCGCGACGCCGCGGCCGTCGGTGGTGGTGCCTTCGGGGAAGACGGCCATGCACTCGCCCTGCTCCAGCAGCTCGACCAGATGCAGGTTGATGCGCGCGGCCGCGCGCGCCTTGCCGCGTTCGATGAACAGCGTCCCCGTGCGCATGGATAGCCAACCGACGACCGGCCAGCGCCGCACCTCGGACTTCGCCACGAAGCGCATCGGCACCATGGCATTCAGCACGAACACGTCCAGCCAGCTGATATGGTTGGTGACGACCATCCCGTGCAAGCCGGCATGCGAGGCGACCCCGAGGCGGATGGCGAGAATGTCCAGCAGCTGGGCGGACCAGTTCCCGAGGATGCGCAAGCGCAGGCGGCGGCCGAGCCACGGATAGACGACGGCCAGCAACAGGCCGTAGCACAGGTGCAGGGACAGGCGGGCGGCCCGGAACAGGGCAACCAGGGTGCGCAGCATGGCGGGACCTTTCAGTGGGTGGACAGTACGGAGAATACGGTGAAGGTGCAGACGGCGTCCAGCGCCGCATCCAGTCCCCGCGTGAACAGCAGCAGGGAGATGCAAGGTGGGCGCCCGGCGGCCGCGCGCGCGGTGCGGCGGATCATGGCTCACCCCGCGGGTTTGTTCGATCCGGCGCCGCGCTGTTCGACGAACAGGCAGTTGCCCGGAATCTTCTTCGCCAGCTTCTTGGCGTCGCTCATGGCGGCGGAGACCTCGTGATGCGACATGAACAGCCCGGGCGACACCGGCACCGCGCCGATGGACAGGCTGGTGAGCGGATGGAACTTCACGATGCCGTCCCGGCTCTCGCTGCGGTAACCGCCGGCGCTCACATGCTCTTCCCGGTACATGAGGCCGGCGGCCTGCTCGAACGAACGCAGCGCCTGCTCGCAGCGCGTCTTCCAGTCGCGGCTCTGCATCAGCAGGATGAAGTCGTCGCCGCCGATGTGGCCGATGAAATCCAGCCTGGGGTCGCAGGCCCAGTTGAGGACGCGCCCGGTGAGCTGGATCATCTCGTCGCCCTTGCGGTAGCTGTAGGTGTCGTTGAAGGGCTTGAAATGGTCGAGGTCGCAATAGCAGGCGACGAAGGGCGTGTTCGCCTGCAGCAGGCGCTCGATGTGCTCGTTGATCGGCACATTGCCCGGCAACAGCGTGAGCGGGTTGGCATAGCGCGCCGCCTCCAGCTGCATCTGGGTCAGTTCGCGCAACAGGTCCTGCCCGGAAGCGACGCCGATGTAACGCCCGTTTTCGGTGATGATGAAGCCATCGGCGAAATGGCGGCTGTCGGCCTCGGCCAGGAAGTGGCTGAGTTCCTCGATCGGCATGTTCTTTTCCACCAGCAGCGGCTCGCCATGAATCAAGCCGTCGCACGCCTTCCTCCCCATCAGCTCGCGCTGGTAGGGTTTTGCGAAACGGTCGATGAACTGGTAGCGGTTGATGAGGCCGTGCGGCTGCCCGTTCTTCACCACCGGAATCATGCGCAGCGCGGGATTGGCGCTGAAGCGCTCGAACACCTGCTCGTTCAGGGTTTCGGGAAGTATCGGCTCGACGTAAGTCAGCAGCTTGTGCGCCATCATCTGCGGGCGCCGGCTTGAGCGGGGCTCGGGGAAGATGGTGATGTTGGACGAATTGACGATGCGGCTGGTCTCGCTGTTCGCCAGCAGCGGCGGCGTGGGGCTGGGACGCGCGATGAAGTAGCCCTGTCCGAGGGCGATGCCGATGTCCTTCACCACGCGCAACTCGGCATCGGTCTCCACCCCTTCGGCGATGACGTGCGTGCCGCAGCTCTCGGCGATGTGCTGGATGGACTTGAGGAACTGCAGCTTGATCGGGTCGCGATCCACGCCCTGCACGAAATGCATGTCGACCTTGATGAACTCGGGACGCAACTCCGACCACAGACGCAGGCTGGAAAAGCCTTCGCCCAGGTCGTCGATGGCGATCTTGAACCCCATCGAACGGTAATGCAGCAGCGCCTTGCGCATCCCCGCGAAATCGAAGGTCGGCTGGTTCTCGGTGATCTCGATGATGATCCGTTCCGGCGCGATGCCCAGCTGGTTCAGATAAGCCAGCGTCTGGCCATTCTTGAAGCTGGGATGGGTCATCGTTTGCGGACTGACGTTAAGGAACAGATTGCCGGGCAGATTGAGTCTGGCAAAGGTTTCCAGCACGGTCTGGCGGGACAGCATCTCCACCTCGAGCGACAGCCCCTGCTGTTCCGCGGCGCTGAACAGGTTGATCGGGGAGTGCAGAGGGCTGTCGGCGGGGCCGCGGATCAGCCCCTCGAAGCCGATGAACTCGCCGCTCTTGATATCCATGATGGGCTGGAACAGGGCGCTCAGCTTGCGCTGCGCGATGATCTCGCGGAGCGGCGCCCCGGCCTCACCCTTTGCCTCCCGCGCAAGAACGAGATCGGCGATAAACTGCGCGCGCGGCGCAGGACGACAGTATTCGGCGGACAGGATTGCAGACATGGCTCGCTCCGGCAGGATGTATTGGGCGGGCACATTAGCGCCGGCTTGTTACGTTAATGTGACATGCGCAGGGTCTACCCGTTCGACCTGCGGCCTCCCGCCGGCGTATCCCTACGCTTCCTGCTGCAAGCGCCGGACCCAGGCCTGCTGGCAAGCCCGTTTGCGCTTCCGCTCCAGCAACTTGCGGATGTGTGGGCGGGCCTGGGCCAAGGTCAATGCGCCGGCTGCGGTGATCGCATCGCAACGCAGGATGTGGAACCCCAGCTCCGACTCCAGCACGCCGCTCACCGCGCCTGCTTCCAGTTCGAACAAGGCCTGATCCAGTTCCGGGAACAGTTTGCCGCGCGGCAGATCGCCCAGCTTGCCGCCGTCCAGCGCGGTGGGACATTCGGAATGCTTGAGCGCCTGCTCCTCGAAGCGCCGCGGTTCTGTCGCCAGCCGTGCGGCGATCTCGTCTATGCGTTTGCGTGCTGCCGCGCGCGTATTCTCGGCGATATTGTCATTGATGGTGATCAGGATGTGACGCGCCAGCCGCGTCTCGGGGCGGCGGAACTGTTCGGGGTGGTATTGGTAATACAGATCGACATCGGTGTCGCTGACGCTCTCTGCACGCGTGCCGACCTTCTCCAGGATGGCCTCGACCTTCATCTCGCGCTCCAGCGCGGCGGCGAAGCCGGCCTCGTCCAGTCCGTTCTGCGCCAGGTCGGTCACGAAATCGTCTTCGTTCGGATAGCGCCCGCGTATCTCCTGCATCGCAGCCTGCACGGTGGCAGGCGGCACCATGGCGTCGCGCGCCTCCGGCGTGGAGAGCACGCGCGTCTCCAGCCGGTGCTGCTTCTGCGCCATGGACAGCACGCGTTCGGATTCGTCCGCCTGCAGAGCGGCGGGCGCCTTGCTGTAGAGTTTCTGAGCGGCCTTGAGCGCGAGGTAAGCGACGCTGCTGTCGATAGTCTCAGTCATCACGATAATCTCTCTCTCCGTTCGCCCTGAGCCTGTCGAAGGGCTGGCTCTCCGAATCTCCGTTCATGGTTCGACAGGCTCACCACGAACGGAGAGAATTGCGTCATCACGATAAACATGCACCGCTTCCAGCACCGATTCCGGCACCTGCAACACATGGTCGTGGAAGATCACCTGATACTGCACACCGCCCGACTCATCGCGCAGCACCTTCAACACCTCGCCTTCCGTGCTGGGCATGGCGCGCACTTCACCGCGCACCGCCAGGGTCACCTTGCTGCGCACCTTCTCGCGGCTCTCGAACCTGCTCGGCACCCATGGCTCGTTGATGCTGATGAGTTCTTCCTCGCGGAAGCCGACGATCTTGTCTTGGTCGAGGAAGTTGACCGTGTAGATGAGCTGATCCTGCAGGAAGGTGCCGACGTTGATAACGAAGCCGGTGCTGCCGCGCCGGATCAGCAATTCCCCGATGGGCATGCCCGGATAGGTGCCGTCATTGCGCACGTTGCGGATGATGCGGACCTCGTCGCCGAATTCGTATTTGGGCAGCATGGCTCACGCCCCCGCTTTATTCACCGTGATCGAACTGATCGGCACGAACTTCACCTGCGGTTCGTGCATGTGGAACACCTTGAACACTTTCTCGGTCAGCGCGTCGGATTTCACGAAATCCTGGTAGGCCTGCGTCAGCAGGGTGGTGTAGACCACGCGGCGGCCTGCCTCGTCTTCCGACAGGGTCGCCTTGGCCAGATAGTTGTGGAAGCGCTGCAAAATATGCAGACGGTTCACCTGCACCACCGAAGCGTCGTACTCGATGCCGAAGTAGTTCAAAAAATCCTCGGCGGAGACCAGCTCCTCCATCGCCTCGTCCAAAGTCAGTTCGTCCATCATGCCCTCCTGTGCAATTCTTCATCGTTCATCGTCTGGTGCAGCACTTCCAGCAACGCCTTGCCACCCATGCGGTCGTGGCTGTCCAGTTCAACCAGTTTTTCCAGCATCGCCTGTCCGGTCTCATGATGTTCCAGACGCAGGTTGATGTAGCCCGCCGCCTTGAGCACCATCAGATAGAAGCGCACCAGCCCCATCGAGCGCATCACGCCCGCGCCGACATTGGCCTCGCGCAGATACACCCAGGTCTCCGGGAATTCCAGCCGCCGGCCGATCACGGCCAGCGAGCTCTCGGCGACCAGCAGTGCGTCTTCCAGACGATGCTGGTAGAAATAATAGCGGTACAGCGCGACCAGCACCATGAGGTGCTGCGGCGCCATCAGGTTGGCGCGCAGCAGAAAGTCCTCGGCCTCTTCGCTGCCGTAGGCATCCGCCGCGCTCATCAGCAGGCGCGCGACGTCCTGCGCCAGCGGTTCGTCGAAGTACAACTCGGCTTGTTCGAAATCCAAGAGGTCCATGCTTCACTCGTTCCTGATAACACGCGCCACTTCGGTGCCGCACAAATCATCCGCCTCGCAGGTGCGGCACTGCCCGTCCCCAAGTTCATTGCGAATCGAAGAATCAACGCCCTGCTTGCGCAACTGCCCTTCCAGCGCTTCGATGCGCTCCATCAGGCAGGCGATGGCGCGACCGACCGGGTCGGGAATCAGGTGATGGTCGAGGTTGATACCGTATATGTTGTCGGCATCGGCCTCTTCGGTGCGCAGCACGACCTTGGCGGGGATGCCGACCACGGTGCGGTGCGAGGGTACGTCCTTGACCACCACCGAGTTGGCGCCCACGCGCACCTGCGCGCCGAGCGTGATCGCACCGAGGATCTTCGCGCCCGCACCGACCACCACGCCGTCGCCCAGCGTGGGATGGCGCTTGCCCTTGTTCCAGGTGGTGCCGCCCAGCGTGACACCGTGATACAGCGTGACGTCGTCGCCGATCTCGGCGGTCTCGCCGATCACCACGCCGGCGCCGTGATCGATGAAGAAGCGCCGGCCTATGGTGGCACCGGGATGGATGTCGATGTTGGTGAGCAGGCGCGCGAACCAGGACAGCAGTCGCGCCGGATAGCGCAGGCCGAACTTCCACAAGCGATGCGCGATGCGCTGCATCAGGATGGCGTGCACGCCGGGATAGGTGGTGAGCACTTCGAAACGCGAACGTGCGGCGGGGTCGCGCTGGAACACACAGCTCACGTCTTCGCGCAGCAGGCGCAGCAGTCCGGGTTGTGCCGGTTTTGGCATTGCGACTTCGGCTGTCATCACCTCTTCCATGATGCGCTCCTAGTGTGCCGCACCGGGCTGGGTGCGCCCGCTGTAGCGTTGTCCGATGAACTTCTGGTAGATGAACAGCAGTTCCTGATCGGCCGGCGGGCGCGTGGCGCGCTCGGCGCAACAGCGGATGTCCGGCAGCAGCGCGCGCGCTTCGGCCTGGCTGAGGTTGAGTCCCATGGTGGCGTAGGCGGCGATGATGCCGTGCGCGCCGGAATGTTTGCCGACCACGAGTTTGTGCTGACGGCCGACCTCGACCGGATCGAAGCCCTGATAGGTGTCGGGGTCCTTGAGCAGGCCGTCGACGTGGATGCCCGCCTCGTGCGTGAACACGCCCTCGCCCACCACGCTCTTCTGCCAGTGCACCGGACGGCCCGATGCGGCGGCGACCAGTTGCGACAGGTCGGTGAAATGGGTGAGATCGATGCCGGTGTCCATGCCGTAGAGTTTCTTCAGACCGAGCGCGACTTCTTCCAGCGGCGCATTGCCCGCACGTTCGCCCAGTCCGTTCACAGTAGTGTTGATATGCGTCGCCCCGGCCAGCGCCGCAGCAAGGCTGTTGGCGGTGGCGAGGCCGAGATCGTCATGCGCGTGCATCTCGATCTCGAGGTCACAGGCGGCGCGCAGGTCGGCGATGGCCTTGTGCACGCCGAACGGCTCCATCACCCCCAGCGTATCGGCATAGCGGATGCGCCGCGCCCCGGCGGCCTGCGCGGCCTCGGCGATCTGCAGCATGAATTCCGGATCGGCGCGCGAAGCGTCCTCGCAACCGACGATGACACCCATGCCCTGCTCGCTGGCGAAGGGCACCAGATCGAAGATGGTCTCCAGCACCCAGTCGCGGTCGCGCCCCAGTTTCTTTTTCAGGTGGATGTCCGACACGGGAATGGAGAGGTCTATCATGTGCACATCGACCAGTTCCGCCGCGAGGATGTCCGGCTTGCACATGCGGCACCAGGCGACGAGCTTGGCATTCAGGTCCAGCGAGGCAACCGCGTTGATGCTGTCGCGCTCTTCTTCGCCCATCGCGGGGATACCGACTTCCAGTTCCTGTACACCCAGTGCGTCGAGCTTGCGAGCGATGTCCAGCTTCTCCTCCAGCGTGAACGCCACCCCGGCGGTCTGTTCGCCGTCGCGCAGGGTGGTGTCGTCAATGATGATGGAGCGGGACATGATGAGTGCCTTATGCGTAGGTCGGCGCGAACGCCTTTTCCGGTTCGGCTTTCGGACCGTCGCCTTCCCAGTACGGCGACAGCTTGCGCAGTTGCGCGATGATCTCGGGCACCACGGAGATCACGCGATCCACCTCAGCCTCGGTGCTGTAGCGCGACAACGAGAAACGCACCGTGCCGTGCGCGGCGGTGTAAGGGATGCCCATCGCGCGCATCACGTGCGACGGTTCCAGCGAACCGGAGGTGCAGGCGGAGCCGGAACTCGCGGCGATGCCGAACTTGTTGAGCAGCAGCAGGATCGCCTCGCCCTCGATGAACTCGAACGCGATGTTGCTGGTGTTGGGCAGGCGGTTGTCCGGGTTGCCGGTGACGAAGGAACGCGGCACGCGGGCGAGGATGGCTGCTTCCAGCTTGTCGCGCAGGCGCGCGACTTCGGTGTTCTCGTAGGCCATCGCTTCCAGCGCCATCTCTGCTGCTTTTCCTAATCCAACAATCGAGGTGGTGTTCTCGGTGCCCGCACGGCGACCGCGCTCCTGATGACCGCCGCGCAGCAGCGGGCGGAAGCGCGTGCCGCGCTTGAGGTAAAGCACGCCGATACCCTTGGGCGCGTGCAGCTTGTGGCCGGACACGGAGAGCATGTCGATCTTGGTGTCCTTGAGGTTCAGCGGCACCTTGCCCACCGCTTGAACTGCATCGGTATGAAACATCGCTCCGGCGGCATTCGCCAGTTCGGCCATCTCGACCACGGGGAAGAAAGTACCGGTCTCGTTGTTCGCCCACATCGCGGACACGACAGCAGTTTGGTCGCTCAATAGTTTTTTGTATTCGTCCAGGTCGAGACGGCCCTTGCCGTCCACCTTGAGGTAATGCACCTTGTAGCCGTCCTTTTCCAGCCAGGCGCACAGGGTCAGGATGGCCGGATGCTCGACCGTGGTGGTGATGATCTCTTTGCGTTCCGGCTGCGCCTTCAGCGCGGACAGGATGGCGGTGGAATCCGACTCGGTGCCGCAGGAAGTGAAGATGATCTCGGAGTCGTGTTCCGCGCCGAGCAACTCCTGCACCTGCATGCGTGCCTTCTTGATGGCGAGGCCGACCTTGTTGCCGAAGCTGTGCATCGACGAAGGGTTGCCGAACTGCTCGGTGAAATACGGCAGCATGGCTTCCACCACGGCGGGGTCTACCCGTGTGGTTGCGTTGTTGTCGAAATAGATGCCTTCCATTTTCTGCTCCTTCTGTTTTACGCCCCTCCCCCGCTCGCGGGGGAGGGGCTGGGGGAGAGGGTCGGTGAGTACAGCTACTTTCGCTATTACTCCACGCCCCTCTCCCTAACCCTCTCCCGCCCGCGGGAGAGGGAACTGTTGGTTATGGATGACAAGTCGCCCGGCTCAACGCGCCCGCCTTGGTCGGCACGATCTTGATGAACTCTTTCAGCTCTTCCATCAGCTTCTGCTGGATGCCTTGCAGCGTCAGCGCTTCCATCTGGCAACCCGCGCAGGCGCCGGTCATGTTGACGTAGATGGTCTTGCCGTCCACGTCCACCAGCTCGATGTCGCCGCCGTCGCGTTTCAGTTGCGGGCGCACGGATTCCAGCACGGCTTCGATCTTGCGGATGCGCTGCAGGTTGGTCATGCCGGCAGGTTTGGCTTCTTCCTTGGCCGGGGTGCCGGGCTTGAATGCCTCGCCGCGCTCGGCCATCACCTTCGCCAGGATCTCTTCGATGCCTTCATGGCAGGAGGAACAGCCGCCGCCCGCCTTGGTGTAGTTGGTCACATCCTGCACCGAGGTCAGGTCATTGGCGCGGATGGTCTCTTCGATCAGCACCGCGTCGATGGCGAAGCACTTGCACACCAGCGCGCCCTCTTCGTGGTCGTCGCTCCACACTTCGCCGCGATAGTTGGCCACGGCGGCTTGCAGCGCCTCGCGCCCCATCACCGAGCAGTGCATCTTCTCGGGCGGGAGTCCGTCGAGGTAATCGGCGATGTCCTGGTTGCTCACCTTGAGCGCTTCATCCAGCGTCTTGCCCTTGATCATCTCGGTGAGCGCGGAAGAAGACGCGATGGCCGAACCGCAGCCGAAGGTCTGGAAATGCGCGTCGAGAATGATGTCGGTCTCCGGCTCCACCTTGAGCATCAGCCGTAGCGCGTCGCCGCAGGAGATCGAGCCGACATCGCCCACGCCGTTCGCGCCTTCCAGCACGCCGGCATTGCGCGGCTGGAAGAAGTGTTCTTTAACTTTGTCCGAGTAGTCCCACATGGCGTTGCTCCTTATGCCGAGAAAGATGAGCCGCACGCACAGCTGGAGCTGGCGTTCGGATTTTCGAATTTGAAGCCGCTGCCGGTGAGGCTGTCGACGAAATCGACGGTCACGCCTTCAAGCAGCGGAGCGGAGAGCGGATCGACCAGCAGGGTGACCGCGCCGTATTCCAGCACGGTGTCGTCTTCCTGTTTGGCCTCTTCCAGCGACATGCCGTACTGGAAGCCGGAGCAGCCGCCGCCGGCGATGGCGATGCGCAGTCCGGCGACGGGCGTGGCCGCGCCCTTGATGAATCTCTCTACGGCTTCGATGGCGTTGGGTGTCATGGTGATCATGGTTCGCTCCTGTCAAGGGTGTCTGTGTCTGACTATTCGCAAACTGCGTGCCAGCTGCGGCGGCCACCTCAAGCGACTGTTTATTCTGAAAATTGAAGTAAGGTCACGCTCAACTCGCGTGTGCGGAACAAGACGGGGATGGGGTGTTGTAGGGTTTATGACAAGGATGCGCGACACGACTTTTAGATGCACAAAACAAAACGGACACCCGTTCGGGTGTCCGTTTCTTTCCCGCCCAAAACTGCCTGCGTGTGATCACCAGCCCGATTCGCGCTCCGGCGTTGCGGTGATCTTGTGGATGGAGAGGTCGGCGCCGTTGAACTCTTCTTCGTGGGTGAGACGGATGCCGATGACCTTCTTCAGCAGTCCATACACCACGAGGCCGCCGGCCAGCGCGATGGCGATCCCCATCAGGGTGCCGATAAGCTGCGCCATAAAACTGACGCCGCCCACGCCGCCCAGCGCCTTCAAACCGAAGATGCCTGCGGCGATGCCGCCCCAGGCGCCGCACAGGCCGTGCAGCGGCCACACGCCGAGCACGTCGTCGATCTTCCAGCGGTTCTGCGTAAGGGTGAACATCACCACGAACAAGGCGCCCGCCACACCGCCGACGATCAGCGCGCCCAATGGGTGCATAAGGTCGGAACCGGCGCACACGGCGACGAGACCTGCGAGCGGTCCGTTATGCACGAAGCCGGGGTCGTTCTTGCCCAGCCACAGCGCGGCGAGCGTGCCGCCGACCATGGCCATCAGCGAGTTCACGGCGACCAGGCCGCTGATGCCGGTGATGGTCTGCGCGCTCATGACGTTGAAGCCGAACCAGCCGACGGTGAGTATCCATGCACCCAGGGCGAGGAACGGGATGCTGGAAGGCGGGTGCGCGGAGATGCGCCCTTCCTTGGTATAGCGGCCGCGGCGCGCGCCGAGCAGCAAGACGGCCGCCAGGCCGATCCAGCCGCCCACGGCATGCACCACCACCGATTCGGCAAAGTCGTGGAAGCCCGCGCCGAAGCTGTTCTTCAGCCATTCCTGGATGCCGTAGTGGCCGTTCCAGGCGATGCCTTCGAAGAAGGGATAGACAAAGCCGACCAGCAGGAAGGTGGCGGCGAGTTGCGGGTTGAAGCGGGCGCGTTCGGCGATGCCGCCGGAGACGATGGCGGGGATGGCGGCGGCGAAGGTGAGCAGGAAGAAGAACTTCACCAGGTCGTAGCCGTTCTTCTGCGCGAGCTGTTCCGCCCCGCTGAAGAAGCTTACGCCATAGGCGATGCTATAGCCGATGAAGAAGTAGGCGATGGTCGATATGGCGAAGTCGCTGAGTATCTTCACCAGCGCGTTGACCTGGTTCTTCTTGCGTACCGTGCCGAGTTCGAGAAACGCGAATCCCGCGTGCATCGCCAGCACCATGATGGCGCCGAGCAGGATGAAAAGTGCATCGTTACTGACCTTGAGTTCTTCCATGACATCTCCAGAAAAGTGCAATCCGGTGCAACGTATGCAAGCCTCATGCCATGCATTACACTCATTGATTCATATGATGATTTTATTATTCCGGACGTCGTTTTGCCGGATTAATTCCCCATCTTGGTGCTTGGAGCGTGAGCGCGCACCATAACAATGCCTTATTTCGGTGCGACCCAGCCCCCGTTCAGCACCTTCTCCAGCCAGAACAGGCCGACTATGGTCTTGCTGTCGCTGATCCTGCCCGCCCTCACCCAGTTCAGCGCTTCCTCCAGCGAGAGTTCGAACACTTCGAGGAATTCGCCGTCATCCAGCTGGCTGCCCTCGTGCGTCAGCCCGCGCGCCAGGAAATATTCCATGCGCTCGTCGGCATAACCGATGCACGGCCAGGCCGTGGTGAGATGGGTCCACTCCCTGGCGACATAACCGGTCTCTTCCAGCAATTCGCGCTTCGCGCATTCCAGGATGTGTTCGTTATCGTCGATCTTGCCGGCAGGCAGCTCGATGAACTCGCGCTGCAGCGGATAGCGGTATTGCCGCTCCATCACCAGCTTGCCGTTGTCGAGCAGGGCCAGCACAGCAACCGCGCCGGGATGGGTGATGTACTCGCGCGTGCTGGTGCTGCCGTCCGGCAGCAGCACGTTGTCCTTGCACACCGTGATGAAATTGCCGTCGTACATCACGCGGCCGTCTATCTTCTTCTCTGTCAGGTCCATGTTCGTCCTCTACAAACGAACACTCCCGCCGCAGCGGGAGTGTCTATTCAATAATTCGTCACGCTCAATGCAGCAAGGAGTGCTGCACCGAGACGGCGCACACCGACATCAGCGTGTTGGGCAGGATGCCGAGCCCCAGCACCGCCAGGCCGTTGATGGTGATGAGCAGGCTGCTGTCCGGCTGGATATAGATCTTCTCGTGGCTTTCCGGCGCATCGAAGTACATCAGCTTCACGATGCGCAGGTAGTAGAAGGCGCCGATCAGCGAGAACATCACCGCCATGATGACCAGCGGGATGTGGCCGGCCTGCACCGCCGCGTTCAGCACGGAGAATTTGGCATAGAAGCCGACCGTGGGCGGCACGCCGGCCATCGAGAACATCAGCAGCAGCATCATGAAGGCGAGCCACGGGCTGCGCTGGTTGAGCCCCTTGAAGTCGCTGAGCTTGTCGGCCTCGAAGCCCTCGCGCGACAGCAGCATGATCATGCCGAAGCCGCCCAGGCTCATCAGCACGTAGGCCACGGCGTAGAACATGGCCGAGCCGTAGCCCTCGATGGTGCCGGAGAGCACGCCGACGAGCATGAAGCCCATGTGGGCGATGGTCGAGTAGGCGAACATGCGCTTGATGTTGGTCTGCGCGATGGCGGTGATGTTGCCGACAGCCATGGACAGCACGGCCAGGATCATCAGCATGCCGGACCAGTGGATCATCAGCGGCTGCATGGCCTCGACCAGAATGCGCATGAGGAAGGCGAACGCCGCCAGCTTGGGCGCGGAGCCGATGAACATGGTCATCGCGGTGGGCGCGCCGTGGTACACATCGGGCACCCACATGTGGAACGGCACCGCGCCGAGCTTGAACGCCAGGCCGGCCACGATGAAGGCAAGGCCGAACACCATGAGCGCCTTGTTCGCGGCACCCTGCTGGATGACGTCGGCGATGCGGTTGATGTCGAGCGAGCCGGTCGCGCCGTACAGCATGGACATGCCGTACAGCAGGAAGCCGGAAGCCATGGCGCCGAGGATGAAGTACTTCATCGCCGATTCGGTGGCGACGGCGGAATCGCGCTGCAGCGCGACCAAGGCATACAGGCTCAGCGAGAGCAGTTCCAGGCCGAGGTAGAGGGTGAGGAAGTTGCTGGCGGAGATCATCACCATCATGCCCAGCGTGGCGAACAGCGCCAGCGCCATGAACTCGCCGGTGAACAGGCCGCGCAACAGCAAGTAGCTGCGCGAATACACCAGCATCATCGACACCGACAGATAGGTCAGCAGCTTGAGCACGTCGGACATCAGGTCGTCCACGAACATGTGGTTGAACAGGTGGACGATGCCACCCTCATGCGTCGCCACCGTGATCACCGAGCAGCCGAGCAGGCTGAGCTGCACCAGCAGATAGGTCACGGTTTTGGTGCGGTTAAGGATGAACAGATCCGCGATGAGGATCACGCTCACCATCACGAGCAGGAATATCTCTGCATAGACCGGGGACAGGGAAGCGAGCAGATTCATGTTTTCCTCAATTCAGAACTTTGGGGATGGCCAGATGCACCAGCAGGTCGTTCACCGACGTGTGCATGACGTCGGCGAGCGGCAGGGGAAACAAGCCCATGCCGAGCACGGTGACGGCCAGCACGACGAATACCAGGATCTCGCGGGCGCCGATGTCATGCAGGTGCTTGACGTGATCGTTGGCGACCGCGCCGAAGATCACGCGCTTGTACATCCACAGCGTGTAGGCCGCGCCGAAGATCAGCGTGCTGGCGGCCGCGAACGCGTACCAGAAGTTGGCCTTGACTGCGCCCATGATCACCAGGAACTCGCCGACGAAACCGCTGGTCCCGGGCAGGCCGCTGTTGGCCATGGCGAACAGCATGAAGAACGCGGCGAACACCGGCATCTTGTTGGACACGCCGCCGTAATCGACGATCTGGCGCGAGTGCACGCGGTCATACAGCACGCCGATGCACAAGAACAGCGCGCCGGCCACGAAGCCGTGCGAGATCATCTGCAGCAGCGCGCCTTCCATGCCGTAGTTGTTGAAGATGAAGAAGCCGAGCGTGACGAAGCCCATGTGCGAGATGGACGAATAGGCGACCAGCTTCTTCATGTCGGCCTGGGTCAGGGCGACCAGGCCGATGTACACCACCGCGATCAGCGACAGCGCGATCATCACCGGCGCCAGATAATGGCTGGCATCGGGGGCGATGGGCATGGAGAAACGGATGAAGCCGTAGGCGCCGACCTTCAACATGATCGCGGCCAGCACCACCGAACCGCCGGTTGGCGCTTCCACGTGCGCGTCCGGTAACCAGGTGTGCACCGGGAACATCGGCACCTTGACCGAGAACGCCATGAAGAAGGCGATGAACACCAGGATCTGCGCGGTCAGAGACGGCATCGCCATGCGGTGGTAGTCGAGAATGTTGAAGCTGCCGCCCGACTGCTGGTACAGGTAAAGCAAGGCCACCAGCATCAGCAGCGAGCCCAGCAGGGTGTAGAGGAAGAACTTGAGCGCCGCGTACACGCGGTTGGGGCCGCCCCACACGCCGATGATGATGAACATCGGGATCAGCATCGCTTCCCAGAACACGTAGAACAGCATCGCATCGAGCGAAGCGAACACGCCGTTGACCAGGCCGGACATGATGAGGAACGCCGCCATGTACTGCGCCACACGCTTCTCGATCACCTTCCAGCCGGCGATCACCACCAGCGGCGTGAAGAAGCTGTTGAGGATGACGAACAAGACTGAGATGCCGTCCACGCCGAGGTGGTAGCGGATGTTGAAGCGCGGTATCCAGTCCGCCAGCACGACAAACTGCATGTCGCTGGTCATCTTGTCGAAGCCGGTATACAGCGGGATGGTCACCAGGAAGCCGAGCACCGCGCCGACGAGGGCGATGATGCGCGCCAGCCGCGCGTTGCGGTCGTTCCCGGTCGCCAGCACCAGCAGACCGAAGATGATGGGCAGCCAGATGGCGACGCTTAACAAAGGGTATCCGAAAATCATGCTTGTTCCTTCAGCTCTTCTCTAGTACTGCTTATTCGAACCATGTGCGCACTGTCAGCAGGGCCGACACGCCGATGATCATCCAGAATGCGTAGTGGTAGACGTAGCCGGTCTGCAACCCGCGCAACACGCCGGAGAACAGGCCGACCAGTTTGGCCGAGCCGTTCACGATCAGGCCGTCGATCAGCTTCACGTCGCCGAACTTCCACAGCAGGCGGCTGGCGCCGCGCGCGCCGCCGGCGAAGAACCAGTCGTTGAA
>JBQGEN010000105.1:0-1514 GCA_052039615.1 Sideroxyarcus sp.
AATGAACGGCCGGATTGGATGCTCGAACGTCCTTTCGATCAGGATGGCGCCTGACCCTGTCCGTTCGCCCAATTTCTCACCCTGGGTGCTGTAATGAGAATCGCGATCCCAATACCGGTACGTAAGGATCTCCTGATCCCAGGAAGCCTCTAAGGCGGTGCGCAGGTGCTCCGCCATGGAGTGCAGCGCGCTGATCGGCTCGCTCCGGTCGAGCTGTCCGGCGATATCGAGCAGACTCTGGCACTCCCGGTAGAGAAATGCGCACAGGGCGGGGCCTTCAGAGGTGGAAATATCTACGCCTTGCGACCAGCTGTTCCAGCGGGAAAAGATAGGGTGGTCGTCAAAGCCGGTTTGCATGGGATGGTTCCATTCAGGGATGCCGTCGCCGTCACGGTCCTGCTCTGGACTAAACCAGGACTGGACGAAGCGCCACAATCCGGGGAAGACTTCATCTAAGAATGTCCTGTCTCCTGTATATTCGTATATCTTCCAGGTGAGGCTGGCCAGGAGCGGTGTGGCCAATAAACGGCTCCGCTGACCGGCCAATCCTGGTTTCCAATCTATGGAGCCATCCTCCGCCTGGACGGCCAGGTAGTTCCTGACGATCCCCTGGGCCAGCTCAGGTGCGCTGGGCAGGATCAGACCAGACAGGTAGTAAGCCTCCAGGGGAGATTGCCCGTTCCATAGATGATTGTAATCGCTGCCATCGCCCCGCAGGGAGTAACCCTGGTCAGGCAGGCGAGTAGTTACAAAGGATGGGGATGTCAGGTGGGGAGTCGGTCCGACGAACAGGCCGAAAGCTGTCTTCTGGCTGAGCGCGAAGGCGGCATCCCAATCAGGATTTCCGGTGTGAATGTCGATCAGGCCGGAATTTGACAGCTCCAGGCGAGCCACCTCTGCATCCCAGGGTCGGGCTGCAATACTGCGTGCCAGATTAAACGATGCCTCTGGATCATTGAGCGCCGCGTGAGTCCAGGTCATGCGTTTCGTGGCGCCTGGGGGCAGTTCCAGATCCAGGCGAAGCGAGGGGTAGGAACCCGTACCTGCCTGAGGTCCGCCGGTGAGGAACACTACCGGGGCCAGGTCATCGCTGGTACCGGAGAGCAGCGGTGCTGCCTGCATCTCCAGTACAGCCATGCGCTGCCCGCGGTTGGGAGTCAGCTGCGCTACCCATTCTAACCGGACCTGGCGCACGTCGCTGCCCCGGTTGGTGATGTGCAGCCGTCCGGCGACTCCTTTTGAATCGGGAACCCAATATTCAGCTTCGACGTCTATATAAGGGAAAGGAGAAAAACTTACCAGCAGGTAATTCGGATAGATTTTTTTTATCGCAGGGGCTTCAGCAAAGCTGGACGGATCGGCCAGGGTTAGATCGTTTTCAGTGAAGCGTGGGAATAAGCGCAAAGAACGCGCTCGCAGGCCGTAGGTCGTTTGCAGCGCCAGGGCAGGGGGTTCGCCCTCGCCCAGAACCAGTTCCCAGATCTGGTCGTTGCTATAATCTGTCGGGCCGTAGC
>JBQGEN010000106.1:0-7051 GCA_052039615.1 Sideroxyarcus sp.
GAGCTGTGGCGGATACCGGAGCCGCTGCTCGCCGCATCGTGGCGCACGTAGGCCAGCAGCGGTTCCTGCGGTCCGGACAGCAGCGTGGAATCGCCATGGCGCAGCGCGGGATGATCGCGCCGTATCTTCAGCAGCGCCTTGTAATAGTCGCGCATCGCTTCGTCGCGGACCGCCCCCTTGCCCGGCTTGATGTCGCGCGCGCCCCAGGGCATGTCGGTGCGGTTGAGCGGCCATTCGCTGCCGGCGCGCGCCACTTCCTCGCCGTAGTAGATCACCGGCAGACCGAGCGAGGTCATATGGATGGCGGCGCAGATGCGTAACCTGTCCTTGTCGTAGCCCAGGTTGTACAGCGACATGGGTTCGTAATGGCTGGAAAGGTAATGCGCCAGCAGATAACCCTGGCGCACCTTGTGGCGCGAACCGAGATAGCTGCCATAGGCGACCGCGCGGCCGCGTCCGTTCGCAAACGCCTCACAGCTGCCCTTGAAGCTGAAATCGAAACCGGCATCGATTTCGTCCTGCGCAAAATACGGATCAAGCGACTTCGCATCCCCACCCCAATGCTCGGCCAGCAGGAAGAAGTTCTTGCCGAGTTCGGCGCGCGTGCGGCGGCGATGCTCCAGCCAGAAATCCGTCTCGATGTGCTTGAAGGTGTCGAGGCGGAAGCCGTCCACGCCGGCCTGCCTCGCCAGGTCGATGTTGGCCTGCAGCAGATAGTCTCGGACCTCGGGCAATTCGGTCCTGAAGTCGGGCAGCCCGCCCACGCGGCAGGTGACCGGATCGACTTCGCAATTGCCTTCGCCGAAACGCAGCCAGCCCTGCCCGTCCGATGTGCGGCGCGATTCGTAGCTCGAACCATAACCGGCATGGTTGTACACCACGTCCAGCAGCACCTTGATATGCCGCTTGTGCGCTTCCTCCACCAGTTTTTTCAGGTCGTCGAGCGTGCCGAAATGCGGATCGAGCGCCGTGAAATCGTCTATCCAGTAACCGTGAAAACCGCAGTGCCGGAACTCGGCGATACCCAGCTTGGCCGGAGCGCTGGCATAGGGACATTGCGCGATCTGTTTCTGCACCGGATTGATCCACAGTGCGGTGACGCCCAGATCGGCAAGCTCGTCCAGTTGCCCGGTCAGTCCCTTGAGGTCGCCGCCATGGAAGCCGCCGGGATTGCGGCGCTCGACACCGCGATCGTTCGCGCTGTCGCTGTCGGCGAAACGATCGACGAGGACGAAATAGACCACGTCGTCGGACCAGTCCGAGGACGCATACGAAACAATCGGTGAGGAAAATAAGAGGAAGACTAGGACCTGCAACACGCATCGGGACAAGGACTGGCCGTCTGGGCGTGTTCTGAACTTCATCTCAGAATCGTGCTGCAAGAATAAGTTGCAAATGCATTCCCCTTTTCAAGACTTGACGCTACTAATTTCACGCAAAGCTTACTTCAGGTACTTCTGCAATCCACTGCTCTTGGAGGCCGTTAGCGCGGCAGATTCTCTCCCCGAATATTATTGCCGTCAATACATTCCGGTGGAGAGGTCAATATCCGCTTCCTGCCGGTGGACGATCAATAACGTACCTGCACCCGATAACTCAGCCTGGCACTGCCCTCCGCCGGCACCGCGATATGCCAGACCGCCGTGTTGCTGGCTGCCTTCACGTGCTTGTGGCTCTCGCTCAGCATCTTCCAGTCGGCCGGGATCGGCTCCTGCACGGTGACGGTCACCGCCTCCTTCTTGGCGTTCTTGAGCACGATCTCGAAGGCGCTCTCGTACAAGGCATTGCCCTTGGCCGGATTGGGCAGGCGCTTGAAGTCGGTCTGCTTCTTGTCCGCCGTCACGTCGAAGGCCTCGCCCAGTTTGATGCGCACCTTTTCGTTCTTGGGCGTATGGTCGATGCGGTCCTCGCCGACGAACTGCGCGTTGCCCGCAGCATCCCGCTTGTACACGCGCATTACCCCCTTGGGCAGCGGCAGGCCGAGATGGGACGATTCCTTGTTGTCGAATTCGACGAACACGCCGACCTTCATCTTCTGCCCCAGGTCGCCGTAGCTGGACTGGGAGTAGTATTCCGCACCGCGCAGCAGCAACTCCTTGCGCGCCGGGATGCCGGAGGCAGTGAGCAGGGACACCTGTTTGGTCTGGTTCTCCGCGATGGTCGTGGGACGGGCCAGCGTATAGAGGTGGTATTCCAGCAGCGATTCTTCCGCCATCTGCGGAGCTGCCATCTCGGCCAGTATTTCCCCTTTCGCCCTCATAGTCGCAAAACGCAATTCATCCCGCACCTGGTTCACATCCCCCGCCACCAGTTGCAGCCTGGCGTTGTTGTAGCTCGCGCCGCTGGTGTTGGTCAGCGTCACCCAGCCTGACAGGTCCAGCTTGTCGTCCGCCGCATTCAGTTCCGCCACGTAATCCGCCTTCCAGGCCAAGCCGCCGGTGAGATAGGACAGCTCCACTTCCTGCTGCACCGCGCCGTCGTTGTCGAGCGACATCACCAGCGTGGGACGGTCGCGCAGGTTGGACGGCACGTCGGGATAGACGATGCGGCCGGGCAGCCCCGTCTCGATGCGCTTGCCCACCCGCAACACCACGCCGTCGTTTGCGGACAGCACCAGCGCCTGCTCGGTCGTCTCCGCGCCCGTGGCCGGATTGGTGCGGATGACGCTGACGTTCTGGCCCACATATTTTTCCAGCAGCTTCTCCGGCGTCAGCAGATCGAAGTCGAAGTTCTGCTCGATCACCGCAAGCTTGCCGGGGCTGGTCAGGCTGCGCAGCAAGGCCGTCTCCGGGCGCATGCGCGCGCTGACATCGCGAAAAGCCAATGCGTTTTGGCCGCTCGCGAAGCGTATCTGGCGCTGGTCTTTCACCAGCGCGAGGTTCTCGTTGTAGATGGTCACGGCGACGTTGCGCTGGTCTTGCAGCGTGCTGCGCAGCTCTCCAGCAAGGGCAACGCAGCAGGGCAAAGCGGCCAACAGACAAACGATCAAGCTCCGGCATTGTGGTAACGACATGGTGATCTCCGCTGGTTGGATGTCATGTATAACTAGTTTGCGCAGGGGCTACGACGTGCAGGTTTTCGAGTTCATTTTTTCAATCAGGTCGAAACGGGTGTGCCATCCGTTTTCCTCGATCAGTTCGAAGCGCGTCTCGCTCTGCGGCAGAATCTGATTGATATCAAGGTCGCGATGGAGCCCCTGGCTGTGCCGCCACACCATCTTTTCGCCTTGTACCATCCAGTATCCGGTGTAAATGTGGGTAGTGTAACCACCGTCCGGTTGCATGCTGTATGTGCCATCATCCTTCAGAACGATCCGGTGCGTCATGTTGTCCTGCCCGGTTGACTGCCACAAACCGACATATTTGCACGGTACGGAGGGCTGTGCACCATTCACTTCCAGCGACGGCACGCTCTCCAGCAAGCCGTTTTCCGGGTTCCGGCAGGCAGTCGTGGCGCATTCTTCCATCGCCCGCGCGCCCAGCCAGGATATGAGCGGCGGGAGCACCTGTACACCGGCCACGAGCAGCGTGCCATAAACTAAAGCGCGCAAGGCCCATGCGACTTTGTTGGACGCCGGTCTATCCAGTCCCTGTGCCACCGATTCCGGCAGCACCCGCCCGGCGCTGCGGCGAAGCAGCGGCTGCATGACAAAGCGCAACAAGAAGTACAGCGCCATCGGCCCCGCCACTGCCAGAACGAGCCAGCGGTTCTCCAGCAGCCGGTCGCGCATGGGAACCGGCACCACCGGCGCGGGGTTGGCGATCGGGACGCTTGCACCGGTCGGGGCTGCCGTAGGCATTGCCCTCTCGCCGGGCATCAATGCCCAGTCATCCGCTTGGGGCGCCCACCCGGCACAAGATGCCTTGCGGTGGAAGAAGGTGACATCTGTATCCTCCGGTATTCCCGCAATGACAACCGTGCCATCCTTCAGCACCTCCATGGACAAATTTGAGGGGCTGATGCCTGTGCCCGGATTGAACAGTCCGCTGGGCAGCCCGGTTGCGACGTTGAACATGGAGAACGAGTTGCGCCGGTACAGCGAGCTCTGCGCGTGTGCGGACACGGCGCATCCGTCGGGCAGCAGTCTGGCATTTCCCCCCATGCTCCCCGGCTTCAACACGTAGGCCCAGCGTTGGTGGGCGGGATCCCACAGCATCATTGGCGGGGAGTCGCGCCCCGCCACTATTACTTCAGGACGGTCGGAATACTGCACCGAGTAAGCACGGTGCCCCCCTAGGCCGCCCCAGAATCCTGCGGCTATGGCGCTGACATCGTGCTCCTCGTCTTCTTCATCGGTGACGATGTCCAGCGGATGGTTTTGCCAGATCGGCGCGCCCCAAGTCAGGCCGTCGTAATTCCATTGCTGTTTGCCCAACGACCATTGCCGGGTCCGCTCGTCAAAAATATGCGCCTCGTCCACACTGGTGATGGCGACCACCCGTCCATCGTCCAGCAACCCCAGACCGATTGATTCGGCGGCCTTGTAGAGCTGCAGGTCGCCGCAGGGCTCCCAGCTATTGTCGTCAGGCTGCCAGAGTTCACACAACAGGTGATTCTGTGCATTGAGCCCAAGGTGCATGACCCGGCCGGACGGCAATTGCAGCACTTGCGTGGTCATGCCTGATCTATAGGCTAGCTGGCCGGCAGCGCTCCAGGCATTCTCTGTCGGATTCCAGATGTGCGCGAGACGCTGCTGGGCACCGGACTGCAGGATATTGCCGACGGTCATGACCCTCCCGTCGGCCAGGACAGCCATGGCCGGGGGCTGCAAATACCATAGCGGCGCCACAGAAGCGGGCGCGACAAAGCCGGGACGCCATTGCATGATCGTCCGGCGCGCGAAGATATGCACGCTGCCGTCGCTGCTCTTCGCGAACGTCGGCTTGTAGTCCAGGTCCTCCTCTACCTGCGGCCTGGAGCGCCCTGCCGGCATCCATTCGCCGCTCGATTTGTCCCATATCCACGCCCAGGTATCCATCTCCACCTTGACCGTGGCTTGGCCGCCGGCCAGCAACACGTTGCCATTATCGAGCAACACTGCCCCTTGGTCGCGCAGGGGCTGCGGCAAGCTGGCGCCCAGAGCCCATTCGCCCGATACAGGGTCCCATATCTCGACCGACTGCAGCGGCCTGCCGTCCGCGCCTATGCCGCCGGCGACCATGATCCCGCCATCGTTGAGCAAGGTCGCACTGTGGCTGTAACGCGCGGTTTTCATCGGCCGTGCCTGGAGCCAGGCACGCGCTGCAGGATCCCAGAGTTCGACCGATGCCAGCGCCCTGCCCTCAGCATCGAACCCGCCCGCCACCAGCACTTCGCCACGGGCGCCCACGGTGGTCGTATGCTTGGCGCGCGCCTCGTTCAACCCCGGCATCTGTGCGACGGCGCCATCGACATACGATTCGACGCTCGCCAGTACCGGCTCACCCGGCCCGAACAGCGCGGGGTCGCTTTCCCCACCTGCGATCAGCACGCTCCCGTCCGGCAGCAGACTCGCGGTGTGATACACGCGCCCATGCTCCAGCACCGGCGCCGCTTCCCATCTCTCGGTTGCGCCATTCCATAACGACAATTTCTTGTATTCGAGGCGCGGTTTCGGGTCATTGATCGCCCTGGGTTCATCACACAGGCCGCCCGCAAACAGTATTCTCGAGCCGGGAAGAACCGTGGCCGTGTGCAGGAATGGCTTGCCGTCCGGGCACTCTGGCGGCGGCTCGATCGCTCTCCAGCCATGCTGCTGCGGATCCCATACCAGCGGATACAGATTGATCGTGCCGGCCCCCCTCCGCTGATGCCGGTTGCTCAAGTTCATGTCCCGCTCGTTGCTGTAGTTCAAGCGAGCAACATTTATCGGATCTATGCCGTGGGCCAGCACTTTGCCGTTGGGTAGGGCCGTAACCACGTGCCCCTTTAACTCAAACAGATAACTACCAACCACCCGCAGATTACCCGCGGCGGGCTCCGCAACCTGTGACGTGCTGCCGGGGGCTATACCGTCCGCATGCACAGCAGGGCAGAACCACAACGCCAAGGTGATATGACAAACCCTTGCAAGGGTACACAATCCGAAAGTTGGACGCCGCATAAGAAATGGATGTTTCATTGGCGCTGATGTGAATCGTCGGGCCAGTTGCTCTCCCGGAATCCAGAGCCGAGCCCTGTCACTTCTTTCATCCTGCTCTCCGGTGGAACATCCTTGCATGTCTGCAATGGCTGGAATCTCCCCGTCGCGACTCTCCGTCCACGGAAAAGATCCGAATCTCGACTTTATCCTGCCAACCCCACATACACATTCTGCACGTCATCGTCCTCGTCGATCGCTTCCAGGAACGCTTCCACTTCTTCGCGCTCGGCATCGTTGCTGATGGTGACAGGATTCTTCGGGCGGTAGCCCAGTTGGGCGGAGGTGACGGTGAAGCCTTGTGCGGGCAGCGCCTTGCACACGGCATCGAGATCGGTGGTGTCGGTGATGAAGAGGGTTGCGCCTTCTTCGGAAGGTTCGAAGTCTTGCGCGCCCGCTTCGATGGCGGCGACTTCGGCGTCGGCATCCTTGGAGTTCGGCGTCGCTTCGATCATGCCGACGTAGCTGAAGTCCCACGAGACGGAGCCTTCCGCGCCGAGCTGGCCCTTGCGGAACAGCACGTTCATGCTGGACTTGGTACGGTTGATGTTGTCGGACAGGCATTCGACGATGACGGGCACGCGGTGCGGGGCGAAGCCTTCATAGACCAGACGTTCCAGCTGCGCGCCGCCGTCGAGCAGGCCGGCGCCTTTCTTGATGGCGCGGTCCAGCGTGTCTTTGGGCATGGAGGCTTTCTTGGCCTGTTCGACCACGAGGCGCAGGCGCGAATTCAAGCTCGGGTCGGCGCCGCCCTTGGCGGCGACCATGATCTCCTTGGCGAGTTTTCCGAATATCTTGCCTTTTGCGTTCGCTGCGACTTCTTTATGCCTGGCTTTCCACTGTGCGCCCATGTCTGTTCCCTGAAATGCGTTGATTGAATGAGGAAGGGCGCATCTTGCCTCAAGTGGGGGCTGGCTTCAATCTATTGATATG
>JBQGEN010000107.1:0-10150 GCA_052039615.1 Sideroxyarcus sp.
GGGGCCAGGGGAACCAGCAGATACAGAGTTTGCATATCCATGCCCATCAACCTTTCAAGCTGCCGAGTTCATCCACGTTGATGGTGCGCAGATTGCGGAACAGCACCACCAGGATCGCCAGGCCGATCGCCGCTTCGGAGGCCGCCACGGTGAGGATGAAGAACACGAAGATCTGCACGGACACGTCGTTCAGGTAATGGGAGAACGCGACGAACTTGGTGTTCACCGCCAGCAGCATCAGCTCGATCGCCATCAGCAGCACGATCAGGTTCTTGCGGTTGAGGAAGATGCCGACCACGCTGATGGCGAACAGCACCGCGCTCAGTATCAGGTAATGCGATAGACCCAGATTCAACATGCTCTCCACTTTGCTTTAATCTGCGGCATGGCCGTTCGATTCGACGCTGTCCAGCGCGACGTCCGCCTTGCGCGCGGACGGCACCGACACGATACGCAC
Source organism: Sideroxyarcus sp. (assembly GCA_052039615.1). Classification (GTDB taxonomy): domain Bacteria; phylum Pseudomonadota; class Gammaproteobacteria; order Burkholderiales; family Gallionellaceae; genus Sideroxyarcus. Next base: position 458 of record JBQGEN010000107.1, read on the forward strand.
GCGATCCTGCCGTCTCACCTTCACTTGCTTGCTCACGTCCTGGCGCTTGTTGTCGCGGCGCTTGCGCAAGGTCAGCGCGATCGCGGCGACCATCGCCACCAGCAGCAGCACGGCCGCCAGTTCGAACGGATAGACGTAATCGGTGTAGATCAGGCGCCCCAGTTCCTTGGTATTGCTGTAATCGGCCGCGTGCTTGACGGCGGTCATGCCGGCCGAGGTCTCCTTCGCGCCCAGCACCCACACCATTTGCGCCCCGATCAATCCCGCCAGCAGCAGTCCGGCCGGCAGCCAGCGCAGGAAACCCGCGCGCAGCTGCTCGATGTTGATGTCCAGCATCATCACCACGAACAGGAACAACACCATCACTGCGCCGACATACACCAGCACCAGCGCGATGGCGAGGAACTCGGCTTCCAGCAGCAGCCAGACGCCGGCGCTGCTGACGAAGGCCAGCACCAGGAACAGCACCGCGTGCAGCGGATTGCGCGCGGTGATCACGCGCAGCGCCGCGAACACGGTTACGGCGGCGAACAGATAGAACAGGACGGTTTCAAAGTTCATGGGACTTCCTCTAATTACCGGTACTTGGCATCGGCGGCCCGATCCTTGGCGATCTGCGCCTCATGCTTGTCGCCCATCGCGAGCAACATGGGCTTGGTGTAATACAGGTCGCCGCGGTTCTCGCCGTGGTATTCGTACACGCGCGTCTCGACGATGGCGTCCACCGGGCAGGATTCTTCGCAGAAGCCGCAGAAGATGCACTTGACCAGATCGATGTCGTATTGCGTGGTGCGGCGCGTGCCGTCCGCGCGCTCCGCCACCTCGATCTTGATCGCCAGCGCCGGGCACACCGCCTCGCACAGCTTGCAGCCGATGCAGCGCTCTTCGCCGCTGGGATAGCGGCGCTGCGCATGCAGGCCGCGGAAGCGGAAGCTCTGCGGCGTCTTTTCCTCCGGATACTCGACCGTGACATGGCGCGCGAAGAAATACTTGCCGGTCAACGACATGCCCTTGAGCAGTTCGAGCAGCAGGAAACTCTTGAAGAAATCGATGATATTTTTCATGGTTTTATCTCAACACCCCTATCCTCGCCCTTTACCAAAGCCACCAGGGCGTCTGCATCCAGGCAGCGACCACCACCACCCACACCAGCGTCAGCGGGATGAACACCTTCCAGCCCAAGCGCATCAACTGGTCGTAGCGGTAGCGCGGGAAAGTCGCGCGGAACCACAGGTACACGTACATGAAGACGACCATCTTCGCCAGCATCCAGATGAGGCCGGGAATGGCATCGGTCAGGCCACCGATCACCGGCCAGCCGTGGAAGGGATTGAGCCAGCCGCCCATGAACATCACCACGGTCAGCGCGGTGATGAGGATCATGTTGGCGTATTCGGCCAGGAAGAAGATGGCGAAGCCCATGCCCGAGTACTCGGTATGGAAACCGGCCACGATCACCGACTCGTCTTCCGCCAGGTCGAACGGCGAACGGTTGGTCTCGGCCACGCCGGCGATGAAGTACACCACGAACATCGGGAACAGCGGGATGAAGAACCAGCCGAACAGGCCGGCCTCGCTCTGCTGGCCGCGCACGATATCGCCGAAGTTCATGCTCTGCGCCGCCAGCAGCACGCACACCAGCGCAAAGCCCATCGCCAGCTCGTAGGAGACGATCTGCGCGGCGGAACGCAACGCGCCGAGGAAAGCGTATTTGGAGTTGGAGGCCCAGCCCGCGATGATGACGCCGTAAACGCCGAGCGAGGTCATCGCCAGCAGATAGAGCAGACCCGCGTTCACGTCGGCCAGAACCAGGCCGTCGTCGAACGGGATCACCGCCCAGGCCGCCAGCGCGGGCGCCAGCGCCAGCACCGGGGCCGTCAGGAACAGGTATTTGTTCGCGTTGGTCGGGACGATGACTTCCTTCAGCAACAGCTTGAGGCCGTCGGCCAAGGGCTGCAACAAACCCCAAGGGCCGACGCGGTTGGGACCGGGGCGCACCTGCATGAAACCGAGTACCTTGCGCTCGGCCAGCGTGTAATAGGCCACACCCAGCATCACCGGGACGATAATGGCGAATATCTTGAGTACGGTCCAGATCGTGTGCCAGGCCGGCTCGATGAACCCGCGCAGCAGGTCCCACAGGCCGAAGAACGCCAGGAGCGATTGAACCAATTCCAGTGCCTGAGCTTCCATTTACGCACGCTCCACAGTGATCGTCCCAAACATCGCGCCCAGTGCGGCAGTCGCCGCATGGCCAGTCGCCAAACGCACCACGCCCATGGGCAATTTATCGTCCGCAGCCGCGAACAGCTTGACGCTGCCCGCTCCCTGGCTGACCTTGACTACCGCGCCGGACTGCACGCCCAGCTTCTGCAACTCTGCGCCGTGCATCCAGACCTGCGGCATGGCGGCATCCGCCGTGGCCTGCAGCGGCGCGGAGCGCCTCACCACGGCATCCGTCGCGTAGATCGGCACTTCGGCGACGCGTTGCAGGCCGGAGGATTGAGGAGCAGGGACTGAGGATTGAGTGGCGGCCTGCGACGCATTGCTCAATTTCGTCGAGATATCCATTCCGCCGATCGCCTCGTCGCGCACCGCCTCGGAAGTGTCCTGATCGAAACCGTCCAGCTTGAGCAGGTTGCCCAGCACGCGCAACACCTTCCAGGCCGGGCGCGCCTCGCCCAGCGGTTTGACGGCCCCCTTGAAGCTTTGCACGCGCCCTTCGGCGTTGACGAAGGTGCCGGAGGTCTCGCTGAACGGTGCGATGGGCAGCAGCACATCGGCGTATTCCGTCGCCTGGTGCTTGTACGCGCTCAGCGCGACCACCATATCGGCAGACTGCATCGCGGCAACGGCCTGCTGCGGATTGGCGCAATCCAGCTCCGCCTCGACGTTCAACAGCACATAGGCCTTGCGCGGAGACGACAGCATGGTCGACGCGTTCAACCCCTTGCCGTCCGGCGTGGCCTGCGCCAAGTAGCCGCCGACGCTGTTCGCCGCTTCGCCGAGGAAGCCGAACTTGCCGTTGCTGGCCGTAGCGATCTGCTGCGCCAGCGCCTGCAGTTGCGAGGCTTGCGGATGCTGCTGCGCGAAATTGCCGAACAGCACGGCGACACGCTCGCCGCTGGCGAGGCTGCCGGCGATGCCTGCGGTCTGCTTGGCGGCTACGTCCTTGGCGACTTGCGCCAATGTCTCGACCAGCGCCGCCGGTACGACGATGGACTTGTGTGCCACCTTCATCAGCAGATCGTCATCGGTGGAATGGATGAGGCTGACCTGCGCGCCCTTCTTCACCGCGCGGCGAATGCGCGCCGCCAGCAGCGGATGGTCCTTGCGCAGGAAACTGCCGACGATCAGCAGACGGTCGGCATTGCCGACGTCGGCGACCGACATGCCCAGCCAGGGCGCGCCGTGACGTTTGCCGTCACTGCTGAAATCGGATTGGCGCAGACGGAAGTCCACATTGTCGCTGCCGATGCCGCGCGCGAGTTTCTGCAACAGATAGAGTTCTTCCAGCGTGGAGTTCGCCGTCGCCAGCGCGCCGACCTGCTCGGCGCCGGCGCCGCTGGCGATGTGGCGCAGACCGTTGGCGGCATACTCCAGCGCGACCTGCCATTCCACCTCCTGCCACTTGCCGTCCTGCTTGATCATCGGCCTGGTCAGGCGCTCGGCGGAATTCAGTCCCTCATACGCGAAGCGGTCCCGGTCCGACAGCCAGCACTCGTTGATGTCTTCGTTCTCGATCGGCAGTACGCGCAGAACGCGGTTGTTCTTGGTCTGCACGGCGATATTGGAACCGAGGCTGTCATGCGCGCTCACCGAGCGGCGGCGCGACAACTCCCAGCTGCGCGCCTTGTAGCGGAACGGCTTGCTGGTCAGCGCGCCGACCGGGCACAGGTCGATCATGTTGCCCGACAACTCGGAGTTCACCGTGCCTTCGACGAAAGACATGATCTCGGCGTGCTCGCCGCGGAACGCCTGGCCCAACTCCATCTGGCCGGCGATCTCCTGGCCGAAGCGCACGCAGCGCGTGCAGTTGATGCAGCGGCTCATCTCCACCGCCGCCACCAGCGGACCGATGTCCTTGCCCAGCACGGTGCGTTTCTCTTCCTGGTAGCGCGAATGGCCGGCGCCGTAGCCCACCGACATATCCTGCAGCATGCATTCGCCGCCCTGGTCGCAGATCGGGCAGTCCAGCGGGTGGTTCACCAGCAGGAACTCCATCACGCCCTGTTGCGCTTTCACGGCCTGCTCGGAATGGGTGTACACCTTCATGCCCTCGGTCACCGGCGTGGCGCAGGCGGGCAGCGGCTTCGGCGCCTTTTCCACCTGCACCAGGCACATGCGGCAGTTGGCGGCGATGGAGAGTTTCTTGTGGTAGCAGAAATGCGGGATGGCGATACCGGCCTGATGCGCGGCCTCGATCACGGTGGAACCGCTTGCCGTCTGGATCTGCTTGCCGTCGATTTCGATATTGATCATTGCTCACCTATTCCGTTCAGCTTCACACCAGGCAACGCTTGTGCTCGATGTGATATTCGAATTCCTTGCGGTAGTGCTTGAGCATGCCCTGCACCGGCCATGCCGCCGCGTCGCCCAGGGCGCAGATGGTGCGCCCGGCGATGTTGTTGCACAGGTCGAGCAGCAGATCCAGGTCTTCCGGCCTGCCCTCGCCGTGCTCGATGCGGTGCACGATGCGATACAGCCAGCCCGTGCCTTCGCGGCAGGGCGTGCACTGGCCGCAGGATTCCTCGTAATAGAAATAGGCCAGGCGCTCCAGCGCGCGCACCATGCAGGTGGTGTCGTCCATCACAATCACGGCGCCCGATCCGAGATACGAACCCGCCCGCTGGATGGAGTCGAAGTCCATGTTCAGGTCCATCATGATCTCGCCCGGCAACACCGGCATCGACGACCCGCCCGGGATCACCGCCTTCAGTTTGTGGCCGTTGCGCACGCCGCCCGCCATTTGCAGCAAGGTCTTGAACGGCGTCCCCATCGGCACTTCGAAGTTGCCGGGATTGTTCACATGACCCGACACCGAGAACAGCTTGATGCCGCCGCTGTTGGGCACGCCGAGATCGGCGAACTTCTTGCCGCCATTGGCGATGATGTAGGGGATGCTGGCGAAGGTCTCGGTGTTGTTGATGGTGGTGGGCTTGCCGTACAGGCCGAAGCTGGCGGGGAACGGCGGCTTGAAGCGCGGCTGGCCCTTCTTGCCCTCGATGGATTCGAGCAGTGCGGTCTCTTCGCCGCAGACGTAGGCGCCGTAGCCCATGTGGTTGTGCAGGTCGAACTCGAAATCGAAACCGAGGATGTTCTTGCCCAGATAACCCGCCTGGCGCGCCTCTTCGCAGGCCGCCTCCATGATTTCGTAGGCCTCGAAGATCTCGCCGTGCAGATAGTTGTAGCCGGTCTGCACGCCCATAGCGTAGGCGGCAATGGCCATGCCCTCGATCAGCAGGTGCGGGTTGTAGCGCAGGATATCGCGATCCTTGCAGGTGCCCGGCTCGCCTTCGTCCGAGTTGCACACCAGATATTTCACGCCCTCGTAGTTGCGCGGCATGAAGCTCCATTTCAGGCCGGTGGGGAAGCCCGCACCACCGCGCCCGCGCAAGCCGGACGCCTTGACCTCGGAGATGATGGCGTCAGCGGACATTTTTTCAGAGAGCACCTTGCGCAGCGCCTGGTAGCCGCCCGCCTTGACGTAGTTGTCCAGTTTCGCCAAGCCGTCTGCGGCGGTAGCAAGAATGATGTTCGCGCTCATGCCTGCCCCCCGTCCAGTTCTGCCAGGATCTGGTCGATCTTGTCCTTGGTCAAATGGCCGCACATCCGCTTGTTGCTCACGGTAAGCAGCGGCGCATCTACGCAGGCACCCATGCACTCGCCCTCGCGCAAGCCGAACTTGCCGTCGGCGGTGACTTCGCCCATCTTGATGCCGAGCTTGCTTTCCAGGTAGCTCACGGTGTCGCCCGCGCCGCACAGGGTGCAGGACAGGTTGGTACAGACCGTCAGGGTGTGCTTGCCCATCGGCTTCAGGTTGTACATGTGGTAGAAGGTGGCCACTTCATATACCGCCATCTGCGGCATACCGAGATAGACGGCGATGTCCGCCATGTCCTCGGGAGCGATCCAGCCCTTCTCGTCCTGCACGAAACGCAACGCCGCCATCACTGCGGACTGGCGCTGATCGGCCGGATATTTCTTCAGCTCTTTGTCGACGAGCATGGTGATCTGTTGGGAAAGCATCAGCGGTCAATCTCCCCGAAAACAATATCTTGAGTGCCGATGATCGCGACCAGGTCGGCGATCATGTGTCCCTTGGCCATGTCGTCCAGACTGGCGAGATGGGAGAAGCCGGGCGCGCGGATCTTCATGCGGTAAGGCTTGTTGGCACCATCCGAGACCAGATAGATGCCGAACTCGCCCTTGGCATGCTCGACGGCGGAATACACTTCGCCTGCCGGCATGTGGAAACCTTCACTGAACAGCTTGAAGTGGTGGATCAGCTCTTCCATGTTCTGTTTCATCGACTCGCGTCCGGGCGGCGCATACTTCAGATTGCTCGCGATGACCGGACCCGGATTCTTGCGCAGCCAGTCGATGCACTGCCTGATGATGCGGTTGGATTGGCGCATCTCTTCCACGCGCACCAGATAACGGTCGTAGCAGTCGCCCTCGACGCCGACCGGAATATCGAAATCGATGCGGTCATACACCTCGTACGGCTGCTTCTTGCGCAGATCCCACACCACGCCGGAACCGCGCAGCATCGGGCCGGTGAAGCCCAGCGCCAGCGCGCGCTCGGGCGACACCACGCCGATGCCCACGGTGCGCTGTTTCCAGATGCGGTTGTCGGTCAGCAGCGTCTCGTATTCATCTACGCATTTCGGGAAATAGTTGGTGAAGTCTTCCAGGAAATCGAGCAGCGAACCCTGACGGTTCTCGTTCAATTTCTTTACCGCAGCCGCGTTGTGGATCTTGCTCGCCTCGCACTGCGGCATGGAATCGGGCAGATCGCGGTAGACGCCGCCCGGACGATAGTAGGCCGCATGCATGCGCGCGCCGGACACCGCCTCATACGCATCCATCAGCGCCTCACGCTCGCGGAAGGTATAGAACATCGGCGACATCGCCCCCAGGTCGAGGGCGGAAGCGCCCAGCCACAGCAGGTGATTGAGGATGCGCGTGATCTCGTCGAACATGACGCGGATGTACTGTGCGCGTAGCGGCACTTCGAGGCCAGCCAGCTTCTCCACCGCCATCACATAGGCGTGTTCGTTGAGCATCATGGACACGTAGTCCAGACGGTCCATATAGGGAACGGTCTGCAGGAAAGTCTTGTGCTCGGCCAGCTTCTCGGTAGCACGGTGCAGCAGGCCGATGTGCGGGTCGGCACGCTCGACCACCTCCCCGTCCAGTTCCAGCACCAGACGCAGCACGCCGTGCGCGGCCGGATGCTGCGGCCCGAAGTTCATCGTATAGTTCTTGATCTCAGCCATAGCTCTGCCTACCTCTCGCTTATTGTTCGCGGCCGTAATTCTCTTCGCGCATCGTGCGCGGCGTTATCTCGCGCGGTTCCACCGTCACCGGCTCATAGATCACGCGCTGCTGCGCTGCGTCGTAACGCATCTCGACGTGACCGGACAATGGGAAGTCCTTGCGGAACGGATTGCCGACGAAACCGTAGTCGGTGAGGATGCGGCGCAGGTCTGGATGGCCGGTGAAGATGATGCCGTACAGGTCGAACGCCTCGCGCTCGAACCAGTTGGCCGATGGCCAGATCCCGGTAACCGACTCCAGCATCGGCATTTCGTCGTCTTCTGCGAATACACGCACGCGCAGGCGCCAGTTGTGCGCCACCGACAGCAGATGATAGACGGCGGCGAATCTCGGCCCCTCGCGCGGCGCATCGGGCAAGTACTTGCCATCCTCGCAGAGCTCGCTGCCATAGGTGGAATAGTCGATACCGCACACGTCGATCATCTCTTCAAACCGCAGATCGGCATCGTCGCGCAGCCGGGTGAACACGGGGATCATGTCGCTCGCCTTCACCACCAGCGTCAGCTCTCCCAAGCGCTCTTGCAGGCTCGCTATCTTGCCGGCAAAAGCCTCGTTCAGATTCTCGGACAATATGTTCAGGTTCGCCATGGTCAGCCTATCGTGCGATGGTGTTGGTGCGCTTGATCTTGTTCTGCAACTGGATGAGGCCGTACAGCAATGCCTCGGCGGTCGGAGGACAACCCGGAACATAGATGTCCACCGGTACGATGCGGTCGCAGCCGCGCACCACGGAATAGGCATAGTGGTAATAGCCGCCGCCGTTGGCACAGGATCCCATGGAGATCACGAAACGCGGCTCGGCCATCTGGTCGTACACCTTGCGCAGGGCGGGAGCCATCTTGTTGGTCAATGTGCCCGCCACGATCATCAGGTCAGACTGGCGCGGACTGGGACGGAACACTTCCGCACCAAAACGGGAGATGTCATAGCGTGGCGCCACTGCATGCATCATCTCCACCGCGCAGCAGGCCAGACCGAATGTCATCGGCCACAACGAGCCGGTACGCGCATAATTGATCACCGCATCCGCAGTGGTGGTGACGAACCCCTTCTCCAGCACGCCCTCTATTCCCATTCCAGGGCTCCTTTCATCCATTCGTAGACAAAGCCAACCACGAGGATGGCCAGAAAGATCATCATGGAAACGAAACCGAAAGTGCCGATCTCCTTGAGTACGATCGCCCAAGGAAACAGGAAGGCGATCTCAAGATCGAACAAAATGAACAGGATGGCCACGAGATAGAAGCGCACGTCGAACTTCATGCGCGCATCTTCGAACGCCTCGAAACCGCACTCGTAGGGAGATAGCTTCTTCTCGTCCGGACGGTTTGGGCCGACGACCTTGCCCAGCAGCAAGGGCACTACGCCCATCACGAGCGCAATGCCGATGAATAGCAGAACCGGAAAATAGTTTTCCAACATCTTTTGAGTCCCCCTTCTCTGTAGGCTCCCAAGGCATGGGAGCGCAGAATGCTACTCTAGTTTTTTTGACCTTCGGCCTGTCGACCGAGGTTCATTCGATCTGGTGCGGGGCAAGGGACTCGAACCCTCACGTCCTTTCGGACACAGCCACCTCAAGGCTGCGCGTCTACCAATTCCGCCAACTCCGCAATATCTTTATTTTTATTTTGGTATTTGTTGCGATTTCGAATCGCTTGTATCAACAACCGCCGGAGCGGGCGCAGCCTGTTGCAGCGTTTGTACGTCGACCTTGTCCATCACGCCCTGCACCTTGGCCGGCTTGGCATACAGATAGGTCAAAGCCAGGCTGGTGGTGAAGAACACCGCAGCCGCAATCGCCGTGCTGCGACTGAGGAAATTGGCCGAACCGCTGGAGCCGAACAGGCTGCCGGCGGAGCCGGAACCGAACGCCGCGCCCATATCTGCGCCTTTGCCGTGCTGGATCAACACCAGGCCGATCAGCACCACCGCGGTCACCACATGCACTACCCACACTAAAGTTTCCACACACCACTCCGAAACAAGATCAAATTACCAATATGCCCGCTACTGACCCGCACGACATATCGCCAGAAACTCCTCGGCGATCAGGGCCGCGCCACCGATCAGCCCGCCGTCGATGTCCGCCATGGCAAACAACTCGGCAGCATTCGCCGCCTTCACGCTGCC
>JBQGEN010000108.1:0-2432 GCA_052039615.1 Sideroxyarcus sp.
AAATCAGAATTTCGGCGGGTTTATACGCCGAGTCGGGTAGAGAGTCAACTTTTCACGTCAGCCGCCTTTCCATAATGAACGTCTGGTCAGCTTTGTCAGTATCGAACCGAATTTCACGGCCTGACCGGGAGCTGACGAGACCGGCGTGAGAACAATGGCGCATTCGGTCTGGAATTTTCCCCGGCGCTTTGCGATATTACGCGTACTGGACCATATCCAATCCAGCGCCAGCAAAGCGCGGTTAAATAACGCGGATAGACGAGATCAAATTTATGAAATCGCGACTGTACTCCACTCGGATGCCGGGCGATGGCATGCCCCAGTTCCCGCAAGCGGGCGAATGGATCGAGGAAAAGCTCTTCCCTATCCTTAAGGATACGATATGAAAAACCATCACGAAATGACGAGAGATGAGCCGGCCAGAAAGTTCAACGCGCATCAGACATCAGCGCCGGCCGACGCGAATGGGCGCCAAGACCAGCCGCAGGCCATGGCGGAGGACCCGCGACGCCTCCTGCACGAGTTGCAGGTTTATCAGGTCGAACTGGAAGCGCAGAATCGCGAACTGCGCGAGGCCCGTCAGGAACTGGAAGAATCTCGCAGTCGCTATATTGAACTTTACGACTTCGCGCCGTATGGCTACCTGACCTTTGATGACAGGGGGCTCATCCTGGAAATCAACCTGACCGGGGCGCGGATGCTCGGCAAAGAGCGGACATACCTGATCGGTAAGCCGTTCGCGGCGTATGTGGCGAAAGGCGAGGCCAGGAAATTTCTGAAGCACGTTCGGCGGTGCCTGCAGGGCGAGGAGAAGGTGATAACTGAGCTGACCCTCGAAGGCGGCTGCGCGAGGCGGGCGCAATTACTGAGCATTCCGACGCCCGATGAAGCGCGACGAAGGAAATCCCTTCGCGCTGCGTTCATCGATGTTACCGAGCGCTGGCGCGCGGAGGATGCGGCTAACCGCTACCGGGCGCAATTGGAGTCCGTCTTCCAGGCGATTCAGGACGGGATTGTGGTGTCCGATATGGAGGGCGCCTTTCTCCTGGTCAACGAGGCGCAGGCTCGCATGAATGGTTTTCCCTCAGCCGAAGCGATGAAACGAGAGCTCGCTTTCTTTCGAGAGATATACGAACTCAGCCATCCGGACGGGAAACCGCTGCCTTTTGAGGAATGGCCGCTCAACAAGGTACTCAGGGGCGAATCCATCAAGGATTGGGAACTGCGCGCCCGGCGGCAGGACGCCGGGCGGGAGTGGTTCTTCAGCTTTAGTGGAGAACCGGTGCGCGACGCGCAAGGAAAGCAGATCCTCGCCGTGGTTGTGACCCGCGACATTACTGAAGGCAAGCGGGCGGAAGAACAGTTGGTCGAACAGGCCACCCTGCTCGACCAGTCGCATGAGGCCGTCGTCGTCCGCGATTTAGACGACCGCATCCGCTATTGGAGCCGCGGCGCCGAGCGCCTGTACGGCTGGATGGCCGAAGAAGCGATCGGCAGACCGGTCCGGGAGCTTATTTATCGAGGAGATCCGTCACAGTTGGAGGACGCGACCAGAATCGTCGTCGAGAAGGGGGAGTGGAACGGGGATTTGCGCCACATCGCCAAGGACGGCCGGGAGGTGATCGTCGAAGGGCACTGGACGCTGGTGCGCGACGCGGAGGGCAAACCCAAAACCATCCTGGCGATCAACACCGACGTCACCGAGAAGAAGAAGATCGAAGCGCAGTTCCTGCGCGCCCAACGGCTGGAGAGCATCGGTACGCTCGCCAGCGGCATCGCTCACGATCTGAACAACATCCTCTCGCCGATCACGATGGGCGCGCAGATGTTGCAAATGAAACAACAGGATGAACAGAGCTGGCGGTTGCTCGAAGTCATGCGGACCAACGCCGAGCGCGGCGCGGAGATGGTCAAACAAGTCCTCTCGTTCGCCAAAGGCGCCGGCGGCGAGCGCGTGACGATTCAACCGAAACACCTGATCCGCGAGATCATCAACGTCGTGGAAGAGACCTTCCAAAAATCTATTCGGATCACACAGCGCCTGTCCGAAGGCTTATGGGCGACGAGCGGCGACGCCACGCAACTGCATCAGGCGCTGATGAACCTCTTTGTGAACGCGCGCGACGCAATGCCGAACGGAGGGTTACTGACTACTGAAGCTGAGAACCACACCCTGGATGAAATATACGCCGGGATGCTCAAAGGGGCCAGCCCCGGCAAATACGTTGTAATCACGATCACTGACACGGGCGGCGGCATCCCGCCTGAAATCATTGATCGGATCTTCGACCCCTTCTTCACCACCAAAGAGCAGGGCCGAGGCACAGGGCTCGGACTGGCTACGGTTCAAGGCATCGTCACCGGCCACGGCGGGTTCATCACCGTCGAGAGCAAACTTGGGGTGGGAACAAAATTCAAAATACACCTGCCCG
>JBQGEN010000109.1:0-1620 GCA_052039615.1 Sideroxyarcus sp.
TAGGGAGGAAGTGGACACTATTGAGCAGCTTGCCGACAAGCATGGCTGTTCAATGGCTAGCATCGTCAGAGACCTGTCGCGAGAGTATAGCGTAAAGCAGATTGCGGCTGGAAATATTGAGGTGCCTGTGTCGCTGGACAGGTACACGGACGACCCACCCGCGCGCAACGATTAAGGCGTCATAGAACCCGGTACTGCAGCATAGCAGCACCACTCGGAGAAACAAACATGCATATGTCGCAAGAGCAGCCGCTTATTAAGCGGCAAGAAGATATTGCAATATCGACACTCAATGAGCCGAAACGTCAAACGAAAGGCACAATTGCCCTTATCAGTGCCGCCGACATTCGCCGCACACTTTACCATTTACGTGAGCCTGGCGAGATTGTCGAGATCCGCGTCTTCAAGAGGAATACGAAGAGAATATTCTCTGGCTACTTCGACGACGTCGATCAACTTGTCGCGCAAGTCACAAAGCATAGCGGCAACGTAAAGGGCGTCTTCTTCACAATCAATCGTGTCGATTCCACCCTACTCGCTCGCCGCAAAAACGCGCTCGGCGATGGTGGAGACGCGACCGCCGATAAGGACGTCACCCGGCGCACCACCCTCTTTGCCGACTTCGATCTGGCTCGGCCGTCCGGCATCTCTTCGACGGATGCGGAGCATGAGGCGGCGATAGAGACCGCCATCCAGGTGCAACGCTGGCTCCGCACGCTAGAGTTTCCGGAACTGATGGTCGCCGACAGCGGCAACGGCGCCCACCTGAATGGCCGTATCGACCTGCCCAATGACGAGGAAAGTCGGGACCTGATTAAACAGTGCCTGCAGGCGATCGAGGCCTATGTCTCCATGCATCTGACCCCACGCCACCCCATCAAGGTCGATCAGGCGATCTTTAATGCCGGCCGCATCTCTAAGCTGTACGGCACGATGGTGGGGAAAGGTAACAGCACCCCCGACAGGCCTCACCGACTCTCGAGAATCATCTCGGCGCCAGAACGGCTCGAGGTGATCAGTGTCGAGCTCCTCCGGAAGCTCGCCCAGTATGCACCGACCCTCCCATCCCAGCCCGCCAAGCGGCAGTCCCGTATGCGGGCGAAGGGAGTGTCGTTCGATCTGCAGGCCTTCATCGGGAAATATGCCATCGAGATCACGAAGGTGAAGTCGGATGCCGGCGTCACCTTCCATACGATTCGCCAGTGCGTCTTCAATCCTGCCCATGCAGATGCGGCCATTATCCAGCGGGATGATGGCGCCCTGGGTTACAAGTGCTTCCACGACTCTTGCGGCGAGAAGAAGTGGGCAGATGTTCGGGAGCACTATGAGCCGGGGTACCGGTCGCATCGTGACGCCGGCCGCCCCGAGGTTGATGTCACGGGACGTGTGCGGGATGTTTCCCGGGCCACCCTGGACGTGCTCTATGCCCAGAACGATCCACCAGTCCTCTTCTCACGTGGTGGGACGGTGTCTCGGTATCGGGTCGACGAGGAGCATCGTCGGGCCGTTGACGTGGTCGATCAACCCATTATGCTCCATATCATGGATGAGACGATCGACTTCTTTAGGTGGGCAAAGGCTGCGGAGGAGAACGGGAATAAGGCGATGGTGAAGGCCCCC
>JBQGEN010000110.1:0-2151 GCA_052039615.1 Sideroxyarcus sp.
GATGAACTCGGCGTCCTTGAACCCGTTGCAGATGATGGGTGTGTCGTTGTACGCCTGCGCCGCCACGGCCAGCAGCTCCGGCTTGGAACCGGCCTCGAGCCCGAACCCGTACTCCCGGCCGAAATCCAGCACCTCCTCGACCACCTGCCGCTGCTGGTTGACCTTGATCGGGTACACGCAGACGTAGCCCCCTTCGTACTGGTGCTGCGTGATGGCGGCTTTGAATGCGTTGTGGATGTCGCCGACGCGATGGCGGAGGATGTCGCGGAACCTGATGAGGACCGGCAGCTGGATGCCGCGCAGCATCAGATGATCGGTGAGCTGCTTCAGGTCGATGGCCTTCGCCGGATCCTTCGTCGGATGCACGAGGACGTGACCCGACGGCGAGACGGAGAAGTAGCCCTTGCCCCACCGATCGACCTCGTAGAGCTCGGTGGCGTCGTTGACCGTGAAAGCCTCTCCCGTCTGCCAGTTGCGATGGCCGCGGGCTGCAGATGTACTCACGGAAAACATAATACAGAGGTTGGTGGGAAGCTGCTATAGCAAATACAGTGAAACGAGACAGTCGACAGTCGACGGTCGTCAGTCGGTCGCCGGTCGTCAGTCGGTCGCCGGTCGTCAGTCGGTCGCCGGGCGAACGTCGGTTGACGGTCGTCAGTCGGCGGCGAGTGAGCGCTGACGCGAGCGTCAGCGATCGACACGCGTGACGCATCCTTCACTCTCCTACTCCGCGGCAAAGACCCTTCGCGCATCCGGCCAACGGCGCCTCACGCACGAACGTCTCAAGCGACCAGAGTCGGCGCGATACCGCCCGGCAGCGACTGGCGACTGTCGACCGTCGACTCCCGACTGGCGACTCGCGACAGGCGACTCTCGACTGGCGACTCTCGACTGGCGACTCGCGACAGGCGACTCGCGACAGGCGACTCGCGAGTGGCGACTCTCGACTGGCGACTGGCGACCGGCGACTCCCGACCCGGGACTCCCGACCGGTTACTGTCGACTGGCGACTCCCGACTGGCGACTGTCGACTGGCGACTCCCGACCGGCGACTGGCGACTCCCGACTGGCGACTCCCGCCGGGCGACTCCCGACTGGCGACCCCTCCCGACTGGCGACCGTCGACTGTCGACTGTCGTGTGTTCGTTTCCGCCACGCTGGAGACAGACGGCTGGGACGAACGCCCGGATTCCGGTGACGAACGGCCCACGGCCGGGATGGGCCTGGCGAATGGTTACGGAAGTCCAAATCTGCCGCGGATTTACGAGGATGGAACTGCATTTTTGACAAGACGAAATGCCCGTTTGTTACGTCTAACTGCAAGCACGGTATTGAACACGGCCGAAGGTCTATTCGACGGTTCGCGGCGTTGATATGAAACCACCGTCCGATCGGAAACTGGATTTCGGCGGGTCGGGTACGGACCACCCGAACGTCGCGCCTCCGCGCTACGGCCTGCGCTGGTCGATCGTCTTCCTCGCGGCGACGCTTCTGGCGCTGCTCTCGACGCTCCTCGCCTGGCAGTTCACCGTTTCCCTCGGACGCACGCCGACCCACTGGCGGACGCTCGTCATCCTCAATACGACCTACTGGTACCTCTGGGCGCTCTTCACCCCGGCCATCATCTGGCTGTCTCAGCACTTCCGTTTCGAGCGCCAGGGGCTCTGGCGCGCCATCGTCGTGCACCTGCCGTCGGTGGTCGTCTTCTCGCTGACGCACATCCTGACGATGACGAGCGTGCAATGGTGGTTCGCACGCCAGCAGGGGCGGCCCTTCTCGTGGTGGTCGGAGGCTCAGCGCTCGGCGCTCCTGAACTTCGACTGGGAGATGATGACCTACTGGACCATCGTCGGCCTCAGCCACGCGGTCCTCTACTACCGCGAGTCGCGTGACCGCGCCCTGCGGACGTCCCAGCTCGAGACCATGCTGGTGGAGGCGCAGCTCAAGGCGCTGCAGCAGCAGCTGCATCCGCACTTCCTGTTCAACACCTTGCACGCGATCTCGGCCTTGATGCACCGCGACGTCGAGGCTGCCGATCGGACGCTGATGCGCCTGAGCGACCTCCTTCGCCTGACGCTCGAGAGCATCGGCCAGCAGGAGATCCCGCTCCAGGCCGAGCTCGATTTCCTGACGAAATACCTGCAGATCGAG
>JBQGEN010000111.1:0-3778 GCA_052039615.1 Sideroxyarcus sp.
CAGATCACCATCTGAATCTTTTCCTACCACTACTGGAAATACCCTGACATAAGTTGCTACAGACGGATGAATTCTGTCGCACAATTTTTGCTCCAATTTTGATGCACTTAATTGCTTGCGAGGCACACCGCCGCTTAATCCAGTCGCAATGTCAGGCTGATTTCTTCGCTCTTCTTCTTCCAACCCAATTAAAATTTTCCCACCTTCGCTATTCAGAAAAGCGCTAACGTGGGTTGTAAGGTTATCAATAAATTTTTCTTGCTCATTTATTGAGCTAGAAAGTGCTTTGCTGCTCTTAAAATCCAGCGTGTTGCTTTCTTCACAATTCAAAAACTCTTTGAATCTTTCAAGATTCCATGGGCTGCTATTCATTGTTTCCCCTAATCAACGCAATGCAACACCCAGCGACAGCAGCGTGCCATGCACCATCATCGCAGCTATGGTCGCCTTGATCGCATCGCCCAGTTGCTGGGGTTGCGCGGCATGACGCAACAGCAGGCGCGCGGCTTTCACGCTCAGCGGCAAAGCGAAGAATGCGACCAACGACCACATTGGCAGCCAGCCCAGCAACGCGCAGGCCAGCAACCATATATAGGCCAGAGCCACGATCAGCACATACCCCCAGCGTGCCTGTTGCACTTGCAGGCGAGCTACCCAGTGCAGCTTGCCCGCGGCCGTGTCGGCAGTGCGATCGGGAAACTGGTTGATGTAGAGCAGGTTGGCGACCAGCAGGGCATACGACAAGCCGGCGATAAAAGGCGCCGCAGCGAAACCTCTGCGCTGCACGAAATCCGTGCCTACCGTGATGGCGAGGAAGCCCGCGGCCACGCACAGCTCGCCCAGACCGCGGCTGTTCAGACGGAACGGCGGCGCCGAATAGGCCCAGCCGATGAACAGACCGGCCAGGCCCACGTACATCAATTGCGGCGCGGAGCGTGCCATCAGCCACAGCCCGGCCCCCGCCACGCAGGCCATCAGCGCGAAACCGTAGTTGCGCATTTCGTTCCGCGTCATCACGCCGTTCTGGATGAAGCGACTGCCGCCGGTGAAAGGATAGATGCGTTCGGTGTTCCGCGCATCGGTGCCGTTGAGCGCGTCGTAGTAATCGTTGAGCACGTTCACCCCGGCATGCGCCAGCAAGGCGAACAGCAAGGTGACGAGCGCGAGCGGGATATCGAGCGCTAGGCCGCCATGCCAGGCGCTGGCGAACCCGACCACGCAGGCCATCAGCGCCGCGCTGAGGAAAGGCGGCCGGGTGGCGGCGACATAGCGCGCGACCGGATTGGGGAAAAGTTCCAGCGTCGGTTCCAGCGGTTGCGTCATACCAGTCTTCCTCCTCGTACACGAAAGCCTTTGGTCGCCAGTGCGCCCAGGCCCATGCCGCCGTGCGCATGACAGATGGCGCAGGCCAGCGCGTCCGCCGCATCCGGGCTGGGCGTGCCCGACAACTGCAGCAAACGCTGCACCATCGCCTGCACCTGTTCCTTGTCGGCGTGGCCGTTGCCGACCACCGCCTGTTTCACCTGCAGCGCGGTGTATTCCGCCACCGGCAGATCGGCCTGCACCGCCGCGCAGATGGCGGCGCCGCGCGCCTGGCCGAGCAACAGCGTGGATTGCGGGTTCACGTTCACGAACACCTTCTCCACCGCCACCTGTTCCGGCTGGTGCTGCGCGATCACTTCGCCCAGCGAACTCAGGATCACCTTCAGCCGCTCCGGCAGTTCGCCCTCCGGCGTCCTGATGCAGCCGCTGGCGACGTAGTGCAAGTGCTGGCCTTCCTTATCGAGCACACCAAACCCCGTGATGCGCAGACCGGGGTCAATGCCGAGAATCCGCATCAGCCCTCGATCACCGCCGTGGTATAGACCTCCTGCACGTCGTCGAGGTCTTCCAGCGCATCCAGCAATTTCTGCATGCGCACCGCATCGTCGCCGGTGAAGGACACTTCGTTTTCCGGCCGCATGGTGACCTCGCCCATCTCCGCCTTGAAGCCTGCCGCTTCGAGGCGCTGCTTCACCGCAACGAAATCATGGGGAGAAGTAATGACTTCAATGCTGCCGTCGTCGTTGTTGACGATATCCTCCGCGCCCGCGTCCAGCGCCACTTCCATCAGCGCGTTCTCGTCGGTGCCGGGCGCAAAGATCATGTGGCCGCAATGCTTGAACAGGAAGGCGACCGAGCCGTCGGTGCCGAGGTTGCCACCGTACTTGGTGAAGGCATGGCGCACGTCGGCCACGGTGCGCGTCTTGTTGTCGGTCATGCAGTCCACCATCACCGCCGCGCCGTTGATGCCGTAACCTTCGTAGCGCAGCTCCATGTAATCCACGCCCTCCAGCTCGCCCGCGCCGCGCTTGATGGCGCGCTCGACGTTGTCCTTGGGCATGTTCTGGTCATAGGCCTTTTCCATCGCCAGACGCAGGCGCGGATTGATGTCCGGATCGCTGCCGCCCAGCTTCGCCGCGACAGTGATCTCCTTGATCAGGCGGGTGAAAATCTGTCCGCGCTTGGCGTCCTGACGCCCTTTGCGGTGCTGGATGTTCGCCCATTTACTGTGGCCTGCCATGTTGCTTCCCTGAATATGCGAAATAAGCCGGATGGTAACATTTCGCGCCGCATAGACCAAAATGCACGGAACAGCTTGCCGCTCCCCGCCAGCCGCGGCAGCGGCTCCGCAAAAAAAACAGGCCGGCTTGAAGCCGGCCTGCCTGTCTGGAACTGGTGCGATGCAGCGACCTACTTCTGCTCGCTCTTCATCCCCGTGTCGCACTTGTCGCGCATCTGTCCATGCATGTGCCGCATGCGCGCAGCCACTTCGTCCTTGGATATCTTGCCGTCCTTGTTCGCGTCGTACTCGTCGAAGTTGGCGAACAGCATCGGCATGCCGATCTCCGCCTCGTCGCGGCTCAACGCGCCGTCATCATTGATATCGGTCTCGTCGAACCGCTGCTCGAACATGCCCGGCCCCCTGTCCGCCATCCTGCCGCGCATGGCGCCCATCTCGTCCTGGCTGACCTTGCCATCCTTGTTGGCATCCATATCCTTGAAATGCTGGCTGTGGAAAGCGTCGAATTCCTTCTTGCTGATCGTGCCGTCGCCGTTCTTGTCCATTTCCTTGAAGTAGGAAGCGCCGCCGGTAGCGCAGTACTTGCCGCCACACGCCTGCGCCAGCGGCACCGCACCCAGCAGGCATCCCGCCGCCACCAAATTGAAAATCGCCTTCATGTTCTCTCTCCTGTAGGGTTAATCAGCCTGCCCGATCCCGGCCACGCCAGACAAGGACAGATTAACATGAAGAAAGTTCGCCGACAGGCGGGCAGGTTATAATCCGCGGGAATTTTTTCAGCCCCTCGCAATGAACATATTTTACGAAGAAGACGGCGGTTTCAAGGTCGGCAACATCCTCACCGACAACACCACCTCCCTGCAGGTCGAGAACACCCACGGCAAACGCAGCAAGATCAAGGCGGCCAACGTCATGCTGCGTTTCGCCCAGCCCGGCCTGTCCGAATTCATGGCGCAGGCGGAACAGGTGGCGGCCGACATCGACGTGGATTTCCTGTGGGAAGCCTCGCCGCAGGACGAATTCGAGTTCGGTTCCCTGGCGCAGGAATATTTCGGCCATGTGCCGAACCCCATCGAGGCGGCAGGGGCGTTGATCCGCCTGCACTCGTCGCCGATGCACTTCTACAAGAAGGGCAAGGGCCGCTACAAGGCCGCGCCGCCCGATGCGCTCAAGTCAGCGCTCGCCAGCGCCGAGAAGAAGCGCCTGCAAGCCGAA
>JBQGEN010000112.1:0-20852 GCA_052039615.1 Sideroxyarcus sp.
GGGATGGGCGTGGTCGGCAACGACCTGGGCGACCCGTTCTGCCAGATGTGCCCGTCGCGCATCGCGACCACCCTGCTCACTGCCAACACCGAGCAGATCGCCGTGCGCACTTCGACCAACGTCAACTTCTTCCTCGGTGCGGCGGGAAATGCGCTGTTCGGTTTCATCATCATCGCGGCGCTGGCGGCACGCCAGCCGTTCTGCCGCATCTGTCCGCTGCTGTCGTGGAACGCGCTGTTCCAGAAGCTGTCGCCGATGCGTCTGGTGAAGAAGCAATACGACAAATGCGAGAAGTGCGGCGTGTGCGAGAAGGCCTGCCCGATGGACATCCACGAGATCGGCACCGAGTACGGCAAGAAGGCGTTCCACGAAGACTGTACCCTGTGCGGGCGCTGCGCCGAGTATTGCCCGGACGACGACGTGATCCAGATCAGGTTCTTCGGCATCAAGCTGTTCGGTTCCTCGCGCGACTACTACAAGAAGCGCGTGAAACAGGAGACTCCGGAAGGCATGCCGAAGCAACGAGTGATCAACATCCGGTTCGATAAACCGAAGACTGAGAATGAATGAGCTGTTGAATCCATCGCTGTTGCCGCAGCAGGCCACGCTGTTCACCGTGTGGCTGCTCGGTGCCTCGCTTGGGCTGACCGCCTGCACCGCGACCTGCCTGCCGTTCATGGGCACCTGGGTGCTGGGGCGCGGCGGCTCGCAACTGCAGGCGTTGCGCGACACGGCGCTGTTCGTGTCCGGGCGCATCCTCGCTTACTGCCTGCTCGGTGCTGTCGCAGCCGGGGCAGGGACTTGGCTGGCGCAGGCGATGCGCGGCGGTACCGGCAATTTCGTGATCGGTCTCGCCTCGATCGCGGCCGGCGTGTGGCTGCTGCGTCCGGCGCGGGGACATGCGCCGTGCGGCGTGGCGCGCAGCGCCGGCGGCACGCCGCCGTTGCTGCTCGGTTTCTCGCTGAGCCTGACGCCCTGCGCGCCGCTGGCCTCGCTGCTGGCGGTGTGTGCGGCGGCGGGCAGCGTCAGTCTGGGCATGGCGAACGGTGTGGCTTTCGGTTTGGGTGCGGCACTGACGCCGCTGCTGGTACTATTGCCGCTGATCAGTCTGCTGGGCAAGAGCCTGCGCGACAACCGCGAATGGCTCACCCGCTGGATACGCTGGGGCGCGGCGGCGGTGCTGATCCTGCTGGGCTTGCGCCGTATCTTTCTGGTGATTTGACTCCTGATTCGTGGTTCCCGATATGAAGCGTGTTGCTGTATTCGTGGTCTGTAATCTGCTCTCCTGTTCCGTCTGGGCCGAGGAACAACCCTCCCTGAAGGAGATCACCGTCACCGCCAGATCGTCGGATGTCGCCGAGCGCCGCGAGTCGGCTACGCAGAAGGTCGTGCTGGAGCGCAAAGACATCGAGAACCTCGGCGTGATGACCATCGGCGAGGTGCTGGGCAAATTGCCCGGCGTCGAACTGGGCACGCGCAACAGCGACGGCACCATGTCGCAGCGCGCGCGCGGCATGTCGCGCGATTCGGTGCAGATCCTGGTGGACGGCGAACGTTCCGCCGGCGGCGCGCGCATGGCGGCCGCGATCATGGGGCGCCTTCCCGCCGGCGAACTGGAGCGGGTCGAGATACTGCGCGGTTCGTCGGCCGAATATGGCGGCGGCGCGCCGGTGACCGTCAATCTGGTGATGAAGAAGGCGCTGTCGAAACGCGCCACCGCGCTGAAGGCGGCGGTGGGCCTGCGCGGCAGCGAGCCCAATGCGCAGTTCACCCTGACCGAAAGCGGTGGAGAGGGCGGTTTCGGCTGGACGCTGCCGCTCACGCTCAACCTGCACCGCATCCCGACCAGCAGCGACAAGGACCGGCAGGATACGACGGCAGGCACGCGCACGCTGTGGCAGCAGGAGAGCGAGAGCGGGCTGTTCACTTTCCGCGAATTCGCATTGTCGCCGCGCATGACCTGGAAGGAAGGCAGCGATTCGCTGACCGTCTCGCCGACGCTGTTCGACGGTCTCGGCAGGCGCGACAGCGACATGACGCAGACCGCCTACGCCGATCCAGCGGCCGGGACCGGCCTGGCGTTCAACGGCGACCGCAGCAGCCGCGAGGAGAGCCGGCGCCGCCTGTTGCGCCTGCGTGCGGAAGGCGAGAAGCATGTGGCCGGCGCCAAGCTATCCGGGCGCGCCTCGTTCAACAACGGCAGGCGCACGTCCGATGTGGTGCGCAGCATGCACGATGCGGCCAACGTCCTGACCACCTCGACCGAACACACGCGCAGCGACGAGAACGAACTCAATCTGGCGCTACGCCTGGACCGGCCGGCCGGCGAGCATCTGCTGGCGCTCGGACTGGAGCACATCAACCTGCGCCGCACGGACGACCAGGATTTCGCCGGCGTCTTTGTTTCCAGCCGCGCACAGGAGCGACAGAGCATCGCCTGGGTGCAGGACGACTGGACGCCCAAGCCATCGCTCACGCTGACCGCCGGTGTGCGCGGGGAAAGCATGAGCCTGGATGCGGACGGCGTGACCCAGCAACACGCACGCCTGCTGCCCTCGCTCGCGCTGCGCTGGGAGCCGATGGAGAGATGGGTGGCGCGCTCTTCGCTGGGTGCGGGCATGAAGATGCCCAAGCTGGAAGAGATCGGCGGGGTCACCACGCTCAGCCTTTCCGCCAACACGCCGGTCGAGCCGGACCGGCGCGGCAATCCCGAGCTGCGCCCCGAGCGCAGCGTCAATTTCGAGGCGGTGCTGGAGTGCTACCTGGCCGCGGACGCGGGCGTGCTCGGCGCCAATCTCTATGCGCGCTCGACGCAGGACTTCACCGAGCGCCGTGTGCAGTTCGACGGCACGCGCTGGGTGGATCAACCATATAACGAAGGCGATGCCCTGCACTGGGGCTGGGAAGTGGACGGCAAGGTGCGCACCGACGATCTCGGCTGGAAGGGGGCGACCGTCAAGGCGCATCTGACTCTGCCGCATGCGCGCGTGGACGATACGCGCCTGGGCGTCACGCGCATGGCGCGCGACACGCCCCGCTACGTGCTGTCGGCCGGACTGGACCAGAGCCTGCCCAGGCTGCAGTCGAGCTATGGCATCTCGCTGCAGCAGTCCGGGCGCAGCAAGACCGATATCCCCGGCGAGCAGCGCGGCCACACCGAAGCCAGGACCACGCTCGACGCATACTGGCTGTACAAGCTGACGCCCGCCTACAACCTGCGCGTCAGCGGACAGAACCTGCTGGCATCGGACACGGTGCGCGAAACGACATACATCTCCGGCAGCGACACCTGGCAATTGCGCACGGTGGATGCCGGGGTTCGTGCCGTATTGGTCACGCTGGAAGGGCGCTGGTAGGATGTCGGCAATTTCAGCTTCCATGTGGCACATGCACATGCTCATCCCCACGCGATCTCCCGGCCAACCGGAAAGCACCCCGCTGCGCGAACGCGTCGCGGTGGTCGGCCTCGTCGTGCTGCTGCATCTGTCGCTGCTCTTCTCCTACCTGCTGCAGCCGGAAGCGCCGGCGGTGCTGGTCAACGAGATGTCGGTCTCGTTCGCCAACGTGCAGATGCAGCAGGCGGATGTCGCGCCGCAGCCCAAACCCAAGCCCAAACCGCGCGAACCCGAACCGCTGCCCGCCGAGGAGCCGGCGGTGCAGGAGGAAGCCCCGCCCGCGCCGCAGGAGGCTGCCACGCCGCCTTCGCCGATCATGCTGGATGCCGAGCCGGACTACCGCGCCGACTACCTCAACAACCCGCGCCCGCCTTATCCCATGGTGGCAAGACGCATGGGCTACCACGGCAAGGTGGTGCTGAACGTCGAGGTGCTGGCCGAAGGCAAGGCCGGAGAGGTGAAGCTGCACCAGAGCTGCGGCTATGACATTCTCGACAACGCCGCCATGCAGACGGTCAGGACCTGGCGCTTTTCGCCCGCGCGCCGCTTCGGTCAGCCGGTCACGCAGTGGTTCCTGGTTCCCAACAAATTTTCTTTAGAGGAAAACGAAGCATGAACGACCTGTTCTCCGTCAATTCACCCATCGTTTCGGCGACGCTGCTGTTGCTGATCCTGCTTTCCATCGCCACCTGGTCCATCGCCCTGTTCAAGCTGTGGAAGCAATGGCAGGCGAAGAAGGACGACCGCGCGTTCAACGACAGCTTCTGGGCGGTGCGCGAGTGGGGCGAGGCCAGCAAGGTGGCACAGGACAGCCGGGGCGACATCGCGCGCATGGCGCAGTCCGGATTTGCCGAGCTGAAGACGCTGAATGCCGCGCAGCAGGACCTGAAGCATGTGGGCGCGCCGCACGACGTGCTGGAGCGCATGCTGCGCCAGCAGTTGCAGAACCTGCAGCGCTACCACGAGCGAGGCCTGGCGGAGCTGGCGACCATCGGATCCACCGCGCCCTTCGTCGGGCTGTTCGGCACGGTGTGGGGCATCATGCACGCGCTGCAGGACATCGGCAAAACCGGTTCGGCCTCGCTCGACGTGGTGGCCGGCCCCATCGGCGAGGCGCTGATCGCCACCGCCATCGGCATCGCCACCGCGCTGCCCGCGGTGCTGGCCTACAACTTCTTCCTGCGCCGCCTGAAAGTGCACATCACGGACCTGGAGAACTTCGCCCACGATTTCCTGCGCCTGGCGCAGAAGCACGACTACAGACTCTGAGGTCGCCATGGCATTCGGAAATTCCTCGCAAGAAGACGGCATGATGAGCGAGATCAACGTCACGCCGCTGGTGGACGTGATGCTCGTGCTGCTGGTGGTGTTCATCATCACCGCACCCTTGCTGGCGCCGCAGTCGCTCAAGATCAACCGGCCCAAGACCGACTCGGTGCAGCAGAACGACAAGCCGCAGAAGGTCAGCCTGGTGGTGGATGCGCAGGGCAACATCGAGATGGACAACATGCATGTGAGCGACCAGGGTCTGGCCGAGATGCTGACGAGCCGCGCGGCGGATCCGCAGTTCCAGCTGCAGATCGAGGCCGACAGCGCCGTTCCCTACGGGCGTGTGGCCGAGATCATGGCGCTGGCGCAAAAGGCCGGTGTGAGTAAGCTGTCGTTCATGACGCTGTCAAAATAGGGAGCTGCGAGAGTCTCAGTCCGCCGGCACTGGGTGATGGTGTTGCGAGCTGCAGTCGCTGCAGTAGATCTTGCCGATGCGCACGTGGTAGATGACCTTTTCTCCAGCCGCGACCTCACGGCCGCAGCTGTCGCATAGCGCGCCCACATCCATCACGAGTTCCTCGAAGCCGTCGAGCGGCATTTCGATGTCGCCCAGCATGCGCGGGAACGGCTTGGATTTGACGATGTCGCGCCGGTAGAACTCCTCCAGCTGGCGGAAGCGCTGCACCATCGGTTCTGCCAGCCCGTGCTCGCGCAGACAGGTCTGCATGATGTTTGAGCGGTAGTCGAACAGGTCGTCCGATATCACCATCCAGTGGTGAGCGTTGCGCGGCCGTTCGCCGAAGTAGATCTTCTCGCCGGTCAGTATCTGGCGCGTGAACAGGTATTGCTTCTCGATGGAGCGCTGTTTGGTCACGCCATGGAAGAACGAGGACATGCGTTCGTCCTGGAACACGCGGCCGTAAAAATCCTGCAGCACTTCCATCAGCAGCTCACCATCGCGCAGCGCGGCCCACAGTTCGGGATCGGGCGGCGGGTACTTGGCCGCATCCTCCCCGGCCGCGAGCGCAGGCGGCGGGGGAGCGTCGCGCTTGGTCTTGCGCAGGTCGCGCAGGGCGAAGGCGTCGGTGTGGATCGCCTCGGGGGCGGCGCCGTGCTTCGCCGCGAGCGTTTCGCCGCTGTCCACCATTTCGGCGAGGCCGGCGAGATAGACATGCCAGCCGTGCAGGTCGGGGTGCTGTGCGAAGGCGACTTCATGCGCGCGCCCGGCATGCGCGCCGTCCGGCGGCGCGGGATTGCCCGAGATGCACTCGTGATAGTGGAAATTGGCGTGCTGCCGTTCCAGCTGGCGCAATTCTTCGCGCAGGTAGAAACGATCGGTGTCGCGGCCGCCGTGATAGAGATGGATCTCTTCCTGATGCCGGTTGTGCAAGGCATCGCGGATGATGCCGAACAACGGCGACACGCCGGTCCCGGTGCCGACCAGCAGCAGCGGGTGGCCGTGCGCGCTCTCCTGGTAATAGAAGTCGCCGCCGGGTCCCTGGATGTCCAGCGCGGCTCCGGCGTTCAGCTCGTCGCCGCCGTTCAATTCGTCCAGGATCCAGTTGCTCATGATGCCGCCATTCTTGCGCTGGACATGGATCTCGAGGAAATAGTCCTCGTCCGGCAGGCTGGCGAGCGAATAGCTGCGGGTGACTCCGTCGGGCCGGCGCAGGTTGATGAATTGCCCGGCGTGGTAGGTGAAATTCGGGGTGGGTTCGAGCAGCACTTTGCATACGTGCGGCGAAAGCATCTTTTTGCTGTGCACCAGCGTCGTTGCATAAAGTTCGGTCGGCGGGGCGATTTCCATGTCCGCCAGCGGGACGCATTTGCAGGGCAAGAAATAACCCTGGTCGCGCAACTCGGGTTGCAGGCCGCGCTGTGATACGGGCGGTACTGTGCCCGAGGTGCAGCGCTGCATGCAGACATGGCAAATGCCGCTGCGGCAGGAGAAAGGAATGCTGATGCCGTGGCGCAATAACGCATCAAGGACATTTTCACCGTCGCGAGCGGCGATGGTTCGATCTTGGTATTTCAGGTTGGGCATGGGTTCGCGTGCGTTGATCCAATGGGGCTACTTGTGCGCTTCCAGCACTGCCAGCAGTTTTTGCGCGATCTTCCTGGCCTCCAGAAAGATCATGCCGAGATTCTTGCTGGGCTTGGCGGCCACGGCCAGGATGGCATCCGGGCCCGCTTGCACCAGCAGCATGACCCCTTGCTCGCCTTCGACCAGCACCAGTTTCAGGTTGCCGCGCTGGATCTCCTGGGCGGCACGGTGCGCCAGCGCCAGCAACGACGCGCACATGGCGCCGAAGCGGTCCGCATCCACCCCCTGGCCGAGAACCGAAGCGATGTTGTAGCCATCGCTCGAGATGCAGGAGGAGGCTTCGATGTCGGCGGACGATGAGTTCAGCTCGCGCAGAACCGATCTCAAGGCGGAGGCGCGCGCCTCGTCCTGTGTCTTTGATGATTCTCTCATGGTTATGCATCCACGTAGATTGATTCGGTGACAGGCATGGTTGCCGTCAATGCCCGGCGACGTGCGGTCGCCGGGTCTGCCCTGATCAGATCGAGGCTTCCAGTGCCGGCATGGAACTGCGCGACTTGGTCAGCACCATGCCGAGGTTGGCCGACTTGCGGCAGACGAAACAGGCGACCTGCTCTTCGTTCTTGCCGCGAATGAATATGTGGATCAGGTTGTCGCTGTTGATGATGATCTCCTGGAAGTAGTGGTGGCCGTCGCTCGACAGGCCGCGCGCCTTCTTGAACATGCTCTCGATCATCGAGACGTTGCTGCCCTGGAACAGGTCGGCAGTGGCGGCAGCCAGCAGCTCGACCACTTCGGTCGGTTGCGAATCTACCGATCTGATGCCGAGCAGCATGCCGCTGGCGAGATCGATGTAGCCGGCTGCCAGGCATTCCGGGATGGAGGCGGTTGCGGTTTGGAGTGCGTCATTGAGATTGGCCATGATGATATTTCCTTTTCTGTCTGTTTGATTAAATGCCTTGCTGTTGCTTGGCCGTGGTTGCTGCTGCCTCAACGCCTTGCCCGGGGTCGGGCTCGGCATGATTCTTTGCTACTGCATGCGCGAACGCTTCGAGAAACTCGATCTGCGCCTGCGATTGCACCCAGCGCGGCTCGATGTCGCGCACGTGTTCCAGCGCATCGAGCGCGTGCTGTCCTGCCCAGATCAACTGGGCGGCGAGCACGGTGCCGGTGCGTCCCAGCCCGGCACGGCAGTGGACTGCGACCACTTCGTGCCGGGCAAGCAACTGTTCGATCTGCCGGCACAGCCGCATGCCTTGCGCGATGGAGGGGGCTGCCATGTCGGGGATCGGTTCCCAGATGCTTTTCAACCCGAATGGCGCGAGGCGCGCCTCGTCCAACGCGGTCTCCGTGAGCGTGACCAGCGTGGTCACCCCGACGCGCTGCAGCGCCTTCAAGTCGTAGTCCATGTCGAAATACACGCCGGGCACCGGTGTTCCCGCGAGCTTGTCCCGTTTCAGCCAGAGGAAGCCGCGCGGCCCGGTTGCGCTGCCGGAGTAGTTCAGTGCCGCCTTGGGCAGCGGTAGCGGCGGCGGGACCGATTCGTCCAGATGTTCCGGCGGCGTCCCGGGGCTGGCGACGGTGCAAGTGCCGTTGCGAGCGAACTCGCGGGCCGCCACTGAAACCGGCGCGTCGAATATCTGCGGGATGGGCTGCTGTTCCTGCACATGGCCGCCGGCGATCAGCACCGCGCTGCCTCCCAGCAGGCGCGCGTGCTGCTGGTTGTGCAGGACGACCAGCAGGGCACGGCGGGTGGCTTCTTCGCGCATGTACGCCAGCAACCGGCTGCTTTCTGCGTCGCTCAGGCCGGTGGTCGGCTCATCGATACAGAGCAGGCGCGGCCCGGAGGCGACCTGGCGCAGGATCGAAAGATGGCGCTGCAACGCAAGCGGCAGGTTGACCACGGGCTCGTCGAGCTGGTCGCGCAGTTCCGGCAAGCCAGCATGCTCCAGCAGGCGCTGCGCGAGTTCGCGCTGCATGGTGCGAGTCAATTGCTTGCGCTCCGGCAGGTTGACGACCACGTTCTCAAGGACCGAGGACATCATCAATCTCGCGCTTTGCGCCACCAGTTCCGGGCGCTCGCGTTCATTCAGCACGGCGCCGCGATAGAAGGCGTCTCCCCATGTCCGGAACGAGGGGCTGGCGGCGCTGAGTCCGGCCAGCGTGCGCAACAGCGTGGATTTGCCGGTGCCGGAGGGGCCGAGCAGTATCACGCTGCCTTGTTCGGGAATGGCCAGCGAGATCTCGCTCAGCACGATTTTCTTGCCAAAGGCGACGCCAAAACCGTGCAGTTCCAGCAGTGCGCCGGGAATGGCTGGCGCACTGCGACGCGGTGGCCGACTTTGGCGCCGCCGCTCCGGCAGGGTGAAGGCGGCTGGTGCCGGCGTCGGCAACTTCAGGGATGCGGTCATGACTATCGACATTTCTAGTGCAGGTTCACGGACTCGATGACCGCTAGCAGGGCCAGCAGCAACTGTTTGACGTCCTTGCGCTCGCGTCCATCCACCTCGAACACCGGAATATTCAGTTTCATGGCAGAGATGCGCTCGTGGCAGAGGTCCAGCAGATCGAGCTGCGGGTTGAGTTCGGTGCGCGTGACGCCGATCACGATCGCGTTGCCGCTTTGGGCGATGGGCTTGCGGAACGCGTGCAGGTAGTGATCGAGGTCGCCCAGTGGGTCAGGCCTGGCGCTGTCGATGAGCAGGACGATACCCATCGCGCCTTCGCTCAGTATCTCCCACATGAAGCTGAAACGATCCTGCCCCGGTGTGCCATAGAGATGCACTTTGCTGCCGTCCTCCAGTATCAGGATGCCGTAATCCATCGCCACCGTGGTGTTGCTCTTGCGCTGGGCGACTTCGTCCGAGGCCTTGGCCTCGGTCCCGACGACCATGATGTCGCTGACAGAGCCGATGGATGTGGTTTTGCCGGAGCCTACCGGACCTGCGAAGATGATCTTGTGTTCCATATGTCAAAGCCCCGCGATTTTTGCGAACAATGAGCCAAGTATGCTTCGGGCCGGTGCTGGTGCCGCCTGCAACTGCTCGTCCTTGTCGATCTCTGCTTGCCCCATGTGATTGCTGATCACGTTGACGAACCCGGCGGCGCAGGCGGCGCTGTATACCTGATGCACTTCCCGGGGCGGGATGCGGAGCTTGCGATGGATCAGCATGATCGCGCTGGGGCGGAGCGTGAGCAGCGCGAAGATGCGCATGGTGTTGGGCGTTGTCGGCAAACGGCTCAGATTGGGCCAGCGCGTGAACTGGATGACGTCATATTCATGGACGGGCTCGCAAGATGAACGACTCTGGACCAGGCGGCCCTGGGATGCGTGGAATGCGGCGAGCCACAACAGATCCCTGAGACGCTTTGCAGCGCTTGCTTCCCGCAATTGGGCGACATCCCCGGGGGCGAGTCTGGTGGTTTTGAACAGTGCGGCGGGTGCCTGGCAGAATTCTTCCATGCCGGACTCGGGCACATTGCCGTGATACTCGCCGTGTGCGGGAAGGATGATGACGTCGCCCTTGCCCGGAAGCGAGATCCGGACGTCGTGTTGTGCCGACACGGCGTTCTTCACGATGCCGACCAGGTATTCGCTTGGCGAAAAACTGCCGCCGGACGCAGCCTCTTTGTTGGCGCCGGATAACTTCGGGTCGTCCTTGTTGAGCAATTCGAGCGTCACGCTATTCCTCCTCGGTTTCTGACGTTGTACTTGCGCTTGAGCCAGTGACGGGCGCAAAACCTGGAGGGATTAACGGTGTAAGGGGGACGGAGGCAGAGATTGCGGGCGATAGCCTGCGCAATCCTATCTGGCGATCCCGCTGTCATAGAGCGCATGCCCCTTAGACCGGTAACTTTGCGTCCCTGCCTTTCGACAGGTTTGCCCTTGCAGATTTTGTTTCCACGATTGGTCGCGCCATGAATCCTGCGCGAGCAATAGTTGACTAAAACACTATGGCGAGCAAATTACTCGGGAATAAAATTCTCGTCAAGCTATTTGATGCTGTCTGCACGGGGTACCCGTTAACTGACTAAGGTCTTTACTGCATCTTCATGCAGTGGTTTCGCTCTCCGGTTTCATGGAGTGGTGCGCCCGAAACGATTCAATTACACTGCCTGCGCCGGTGACCTTAATCAATGAATCCGAACGGGGAGACAAAATGAATCGTAGAGAATTGCTACTTGGCGCTGCCGCGATGGCCGCCGCCGCAACCACAGGCCGCGCCTTCGCCGCCGGACACGACCATTCGATGCACGCTCATCACGCGACGTCGTCGCGCAACGACAGCCTGCTCGCCGCAGCGGCGGATTGCGTGCTCAAGGCGGATATCTGCCAGCAGCATTGCCTCGTTCTGCTGGGGCAGGGCGACACCAGCATGGCTGCCTGCGCGAAGTCATCGAGCCAGGTCTCTGCGGTCTGCGCCGCTTTGCAGCAGCTGGCCGCGGCCGACTCCAAACACTTGCCGCAACTGGCCAAGGTGGCGATGGACATCTGCAAGGAATGCGAGGAAGAGTGCAAGAAGACCGAGCAGCATGCCGAATGCAAGGCGTGCAAGGAAGCCTGCGCGGCCTGTTACGCGGAATGCCGGAAGGTCGTCGCCTGAGCGCTTCGGGTTGTGGATAAGTCGTGGATAAGTCGCGCATAAGCTGTAGATAAGAAGGCACGCCCGGCGTGCCTTCTTGGTCTGTGCGGCACGATAGGGCTGCGGCCGGACAACAAGCTCGTATATAATCCTTAGTCTAACAATTTCTCGCCCGGTCAACCGGGCGTTTTGCAGTAGTGCGTTAACAGGAGGGCTTCATGCGTATAGGAATTCCTGCGGAAACACATGCAGGCGAAACCCGCGTCGCGGCAACACCGGAAACGGTGAAGAAGTTGATCGCGACAGGGCACAAGGTGTCGGTGCAAACCGGGGCGGGTGCAGGCGCGAGCATTCCCGATGCGGAATACCAGGCTGTGGGCGCGAGCATGGTCAGTGCGGCCGATATCTATGCCCAGTCCGAGATCGTGCTGAAGGTCAGGGCGCCGAGCGCCGACGAGTTGGCCAAACTGAACAAGGGCACGGTGCTGGTTGGACTGCTGTCTGCGCATAACGCCGAGCAGGTCTCCGCCTATGCCAAGCAGGGCATCGCCGCCTTTGCCATGGAAAAACTGCCGCGCACCTCGCGCGCGCAAGCCATGGACGTGCTCTCCTCGCAGGCCAACATCGCCGGCTACAAGGCGGTGATCGTTGCCGCCAGCCTCTATAAACGCTTCTTCCCCATGCTGATGACAGCCGCGGGCACGGTGAAAGCCGCGCGCGTGGTGGTGCTGGGCGTGGGTGTGGCGGGCCTGCAGGCCATCGCCACCGCCAAGCGTCTGGGTGCGGTGATCGAGGCGTCCGACGTGCGTCCTGCGGTGAAGGAACAAGTGGAATCGCTGGGCGCGAAGTTCATCGACGTGCCTTACGAGACCGACGAAGAACGCGAAGCGGCGCAGGGCGTGGGCGGTTATGCCAAGCCGATGCCGCAAAGCTGGATGGACCGCCAGAAGGCGGAAGTGGCCAAGCGCGTGGCGCAGGCCGACGTGGTCATCACCACCGCGCTCATTCCCGGCCGTCCGGCACCGGTGCTGGTCACGGAAGAGATGGTGAAATCCATGAAGCCCGGCTCGGTGATCGTGGACTTGGCTGCGGAAGCTGGCGGCAACTGCCCGCTGACCGAGCGTGACAATATCGTGGTCAAGCACGGCGTGACGCTGGTGGGCGAGACCAACCTGGCGGGTTCGGTGGCGGCGGATGCGTCGGCCCTGTACGCGCGCAACCTGCTCAACTTCATCAACCTGTTGTGCGACCCCAAGAACGGCGGCGCCATCAACATCAATCGTGAAGACGACATCATCGCCGGTTCGCTGATCGCGATCGACGGCGCGGTCGTCACCAAGTAAGGAGCAGAAAATGAGCGGAGTCGATCCTGTAATCCTGAACCTCACCGTGTTCGTGCTGGCGATCTTCGTCGGCTACCACGTGGTGTGGAACGTCACCCCCGCGCTGCACACGCCGCTGATGGCGGTGACCAACGCGGTGTCCGGCATCATCATCGTCGGCGCCATGCTGGCGGCCGGCCCGCAGGAGATGGACGTGGGCACGGTGCTGGGCCTGGTGGCAGTGACGCTGGCGGCCGTCAACGTGTTCGGCGGCTTCCTGGTGACCAAGCGCATGCTGGATATGTTCAAGAAAAAGAGCAAATAAGGAATCACAATGTCAGCTAATTCTGTTGCACTCGCATATCTGGTCGCGGCCGTCCTGTTCATCCTGACGCTGAAGGGACTGAGCTCTCCGGTGTCGTCGCGGCGCGGCAATATGTTCGGCATGATCGGTATGGCCATTGCCGTATTGACCACACTGACACTGACCCACAACGTGGTGTACATCCTGATCGCGATCGCCGTCGGCGGCACCATCGGCGCGATCATCGCCCATCGCATCGAGATGACTGCGATGCCGGAACTGGTGGCGGCGATGCACTCGCTGGTCGGTCTGGCCGCGGTGCTGGTCGCCATGTCCGCCTTCAACAACCCGGTCGCCTACGGCATCGCGCTGCCGGGCGAGATGCTGCATTCCAGCAACCGCATTGAGCTGTTCATCGGCACCTTCGTTGGCGCGATCACCTTCACCGGTTCCATCATCGCCTTCCTGAAACTGTCGGGCAGGATGTCGGGCAAGCCGATCCGCTTCGCCGGGCAACACTGGGTGAACCTCGGGCTGGGCATCGTGATGATCGGCTTCGGCGTCGTTTTCTTCATGGAGCCTTCCTGGACGCCGTTCCTGATCATGACCGCGATCGCCCTGCTGCTCGGCGTGCTGCTGATCGTGCCCATCGGCGGCGCGGACATGCCGGTGGTCATCTCGATGCTGAACTCCTATTCGGGCTGGGCGGCGGCGGGCATCGGCTTCACCCTCAACAACAACATGCTGATCATCGCCGGCAGTCTGGTGGGCAGCTCCGGCGCCATCCTGTCCTACATCATGTGCAAGGCGATGAACCGCGCCTTCCTCAGCGTGATCCTGGGCGGCTTCGGCGGTGAAGGTGCGGCGGCGGATAGCGCCGATGCGGTGCAAAGAACCTATCGCAGCGGCAGCGCGGACGATGCCGCGTTCCTGATGGGAAATGCCTCTTCCGTGATCATCGTGCCGGGCTACGGTCTGGCGGTGGCGCGCGCGCAGCATGCCATCAACGAGATGGCTCACTTGCTGACCGAAAAAGGCGTCAACGTGCGTTACGCCATTCACCCGGTGGCCGGGCGCATGCCGGGTCACATGAACGTGCTGCTGGCTGAGGCGGAAGTGCCTTACGAGCAGGTGGTGGAGATGGACGAGATCAACAACGAGTTCGCCGATACCGACGTGGTGCTGGTGATCGGTGCCAACGACGTGGTGAACCCGGCGGCGAAGAACGACAAGGCCAGCCCGATCTACGGCATGCCCATCCTCGAGGCGCACAAGGCGCGCACCGTGCTGGTGGTCAAGCGCTCGATGGCGACCGGTTACGCCGGCCTGGACAACGACTTGTTCTACCTCGACAAGACCATGATGGTGTTCGGCGATGCGAAGAAGGTGGTGGAGGACGTGATCAAGGCGCTGGCCTAACTCACGGCACTGCGTTCTTCCATGAACCGCACTGATGCACGGTACCGTGCTCAGTGCGGTTTTTGTTTTGTGCCTGCCGGACTGGCAGCATGCTGCCAATAGCGCACATGGCTCTTGCGGTAGCGTTCCAGTTTTAGCTCCTGTGCATCCATCTCGATGCTGACCGCGCCGTCCTCGTCCGAGCGCAGCACCTCGCTGCCAACAGCGCGGTAGCGTTCCACCACTTCCTCGCGCGGATGGCCGAAGCGGTTGCGATAGCCGGCCGTGAACACGACATGGCGCGGATGCACGGCATCCACGAAGGCCTGCGAGGAAGAAGTCTTGCTGCCGTGGTGCGGCGCGACCAGCAGCGTGGCGGCCAGTTCGTCCGAGTGCAATTGCAGCAGGCGCTGTTCCGAGAGGCTCTCGATGTCGCCCGCCAGCAGCACGCTGTGCTGCCCGGTGCTGACGCGCAACACGCAGCTGCGCTCATTGTCATGCTCGCGTGGATTCGTGGTGCCGGCCTCGGCGGGATGCAGTATCTCGAAGCGCACGCCGTCCCACTCCCATGCTCGGCCGTCGGCACAGGCTTCGGCGCGGGCGGCGAGTCGCAGTGCGGGATGCGTGGCGGGCAACGGCGACAGGACGTTCGTCACCGGCAGCCCCTGCAGCACCGATGCGGTGCCACCGATGTGGTCGGTATCGCCATGCGACAGCACGAGCGCATCCAGCTGCCTGATGCCCATGCCGCGCAGGGCGGGCAGGAGGATGCGGTTGCCGCTGTCCGCCTCGCCCGAGTAGTCCGGCCCGGTATCGTAGAGCAGGGCATGGCCGCGCGTCAGCACCGCGACCGCCAGTCCCTGCCCGACATCGAACACGGTGATGCGCGCAGAACCTTCTGACGGCGCGGGCGGCACGAGCAGGAACATAGGCAACAGCAACAGGCTGCCCAGCGCGCGCATCGGGAAGCCGCGCGGGGCGAGCATCCACAGCGCACCGGCGACGCCGGGGATGACCGTCCAGGCTGGCGGCGCGTGTTGCGTCCACACCACATAAGGCAGCCGGTCCAGCTGGCCGAGCAGCCACATGCACAAGGCCAGTGCCTGATGCGCGAGATAGAGCATCCACTCGAACGGCGGCAGCGTGCCGAGCAGGGTGAGCGGCACGACCAGGAAACTGATCAGCGGAATGGCGAAGGCGTTGGCGAGCGGCGCCACCAGCGACAGTTGCTGGAATAGCACCAGCAGCGGCGGGATCAGCCCGATGGTCATGGCCCATTGCACCTTGCCGTATTCCACCAGCCAGTTGTGGCGGTACAGACGGTTGGCTGTCACGTAGAAGATCAGCGCGACCGCACCGAATGACAGCCAGAAGCCGGGTGCCAGCACCGCCCAAGGGTCCGCCAGCAGCACGACCATCAGTGCCGCAGCCAGCATCTGTGCCGGCGAGACGTTGCGCGCGAGCAGCAGCATCGCGGTGAAGGTAGCCACCATGTACAGCGTGCGCTGGGCGGGCACCTCGTAGCCCGAGATCAAGGCATAGAACAGCGCGGCGCACAGTCCGGCCAGGGCCGCCGCCTTGCGCGCGGGGAACCGGAGCGTGAGGCGGATGCTGCGCCGCCACAGCCAGTAGACCAAGGCAAAGATCATGCCGGCCAGCATCGTGATGTGCAGGCCGGAGATGCTCATCAGGTGGTTGGTGCCGGTGCGCGTGAACAGCAGCCATTCATCCTGCGCGATGCCGGACTGGTCGCCGATCGCCAGCGCGGCGAGGATGCCGGTGTATGGCGCTTCGCCCAGGGTCTTGTGGAAACGCGAGCGCACCGTCTCGCGCAGATGCTGCACCAGATAGGCCGGGCTGACCGTGTGTTGCGACAGGCTGATGTTGTCGCCCTTGGCATGCACATAGCCGACGGCACGGATGTCGCGCTCCAGCGCCCATGCCTCGAAATCGTTGCCGCTGGGATTGCTGCTGCCGTGCGGCTGCTTCAGGCGCACGGTGAACTGCCAGCGTTCCCCGGCTCCCGGCTGCAGCGGCGCCCGGCCGTCGCCGTCATAGGTGCTGAGCAGGATGCGCCGCGGCACATGGGCCTGCGGCGTTCGCACGCTTTCCACATCGAACGCGAAACGCAGGCCGCGCTCGTGCCGGCGCGGCATCTCCGCCACGATGCCGGTGAGCACGATGTCCTTGCCCTGCCATGCCTCGGGCAGCGCATCGGCCAAGTGCCGCTGCGCCATCCAGGTTGCGTGGCCATAACCCAGCACGAAGGCGGTGAGCAGCAGCACGAGCCGGCGCGCGATGGCCAGCCCGGTGCTGCGTGCGCGGGGGATGAAGAGCGCGAGAGCGATCAGGGGCCAGAAGATGGGGAGGGCGGGCAGGGCGGCTTGCTGCTGCAGATACCACACGCCGAGCGTGAAGAAGAGCGCGAAAGAAACCATGGTGCATAGCGTACCGCAAAACCATAGAATCCACCCATGCGCAAATTCTTCCGCGAACGCTTGCCCGACCATGACAGCATCCGGCGCCACCGCTGGCTGCGTCCCGTGCAGCATTGGCTGCACCATCCCAACCTGTGGCATCTGCACCGACGCTCGGTGGCGGGCGGGGTGGCGATAGGACTGTTCTGTGGTCTGATCCCGGGACCGATTCAGATGATCTCGGCCGCATTGCTGGCAGTGCTGTTTCGCGTCAACCTGCCGGTCGCGGCGTTTACCACGCTCTACACCAATCCGGTCACCATCGTGCCCATCTATCTGCTGGCGTACGAGATCGGGAAATGGGCGAGCGGCTCATCGAACAGCGCTACCGCGCCGCCCTTCCCGGAAGCGCACTGGCACGACTTCTTCTCGCAACTGTGGGTCTGGGTGACGTCGCTGGGGCAACCGTTGTTGATCGGCTTGCCGCTGCTGGCTTTCGGCTTGGCATTCGCGGGTTATGTTGTAGTGCGCCTGCTGTGGCGTGTGGCGGTGGTGTGGAAATGGAGCAAACGCCGCGCCCGATAATCAGGTCGCCTTTCAGGGATCTTTCACGCCCCGGTCAAGCCGGGGCGTTTCATTTGCCCGTGCTGCGCTGCTTCTCCAGGCGCGACTCGGCCTGTCTCAAGACGTTCTCCATCGGCTGCGGCAACAGGCTGCGTGCCACGATATGGGCGGCGGAGACCTCGTCCAGGAACAGGGCCTCCAGATACGAGATGCGCAGCGCCTCGTACAGTTCGGCATCGGCCCGGTCGAACAGGCTGGCGATGAGGGAGAGATGCCGGCGCACGGTGGCAAAATCGCAGCGGGCGAATGCGTCACGCGTGGCCAGCTTCATCGCGCCCACCTCCAGATGCACGATGCCGAAATCGCTCTCCTCGATGCGGGCGGCGACCTCGGGCAGATACAGCGTGACCTGCTGCATGAAGTCGGTGCGCCGGATCAACGGTTTGCCCTGCTGGTGGGCCACCATGCGCCGCAGCGAGGCAAAGGTCCTGAAATCGTGCAGGTTCTCGAATGGCTGAATGATCTCGGCAAGAGCGGTATTGCTGCGAAGCAGTGCGTGGGAAGGATAGGAAATCATTGTCGTCGCTCCTGTGGTTAGGATGACGGGCAAATTACCCTTCTGTTGTTACAGGGGGATGACGGTGTCATGCCGGAGACCTTGATCCCGTTTCTCCGAATCTCACAAGCTGCGTCTGCCAGGTTGTCGCAGCGCTGAGCTTATAGGGTGTTTGGCTTATTGACCGGAGCGGTGCTGCTGGATAGGGTGGGGGCCATGAATGTGCAGCAACGGACCGGCGGCGAAGGCATTGGCGAACGATGCGTGGCTGGCCGGTCAACCTCCCGTGAGAAAGCGAGGTGCCAGATGAAAAAAGTCTATGAAAGTGCGGCGATGTTCTTTCGCTGGGCGGTGATCAGCGTGATCGCACTTATCGTTGCACTGCCGACGCTCGTTTCGATCGACTCGTATATCTAGATTCCACGAATGAAACGGTACTTGCGCACCGGGGCATCTGTACTCAAATTTCGTGCAACACCCCGTCCACCAGCTTCAATTGGCGCTGCATGCGGCTTGCCAGGTCGAGGTCGTGGGTGACGATGATGAAGCTGGTGTTGAGTTTGGCGTTGAGCGATTGCATCAGGTCGAACAGGGCGGAAGCCGAGGCCCGGTCCAGGTTGCCGGTGGGTTCGTCGGCCATCACGCAGGCGGGCTGGGTGACCAGCGCGCGCGCCACGGCCACGCGCTGGCGTTCGCCGCCGGAAAGCTCGGCGGGCAGGTGGCGCAGGCGCTGCGCCAGTCCTACCTGTTCCAGCATGGCGGCCGCCTGCGGGTGCGCTTCGGCTGGTTTCATGCCGCGGATCAGCAGGGGCATGGCGACGTTCTCCAGCGCGGTGAATTCCGGCAGCAGGTGATGGAACTGGTAGACGAAGCCGAGCGAGCGGTTTCGCAGTTCGCCGCGTTGCGTCTCGTTCATCTTCGTCACATCCTGTCCGAGGATGCTCACGCTGCCGCCGCTGATGCTGTCGAGCCCGCCGAGCAGATGCAGCAAGGTACTCTTGCCCGAACCGGAGGCGCCGACGATAGCGATGCGCTCACCGCGCGCCACGTCCAGGTTCACCCCATTCAGCACGGCGACGCTGAGGTCGCCCTGCGCGTAGGTCTTCTTCAGGTCGCGGCAGGAAATGACGGTATCTTTATTCATAACGAAGCGCCTCCGCCGGTTGCACCTTGGATGCGCGCCAACTGGGGTAGAGGGTAGCGAACAGGCTGATGAAGAAGGACATCGAAGCGACCACGAGCACATCGCCCTTTTGCAGGTCGGAGGGCAGCTCGCTGATGTAGTAGAACTCCTTGGCCAGGAACTGCACGCCAAACAGGTCTTCGATGAAAGGCACGATCGTGCCGATGTTGAGTGCGAGCAGCACGCCGCCGATCACGCCCAGCCCCATGCCGATCAGGCCGATCAGCATGCCCTGCACCATGAATATCTGCATGATGCTCCGGGGCGAGGCGCCCAGCGTGCGCAGGATTGCGATGTCGGCCTGCTTGTCGGTGACGGCCATCACCAGCGTGGAGACGATGTTGAAGGCGGCGACCAGCACGATCAGCGACAGGATGATGAACATCATCTTCTTTTCCATCGCCACCACCGCGAAATAGTTGGCGTTCTGGCGCGTCCAGTCGGTGGCGTAGAGATCGGAGGAGAACCGGCCTTCGAGCTCGCGTGCCACCTGCGGCGCGAGGTCGAGGTTGTGCAGGCTGCCGCTGATGCCGCTCACGCTCTCACCCAAGCGGTAGAGCTTCTGCGCATCTTCGAGGTGGACCAGCGCCAGTGCGTTGTCATAGGGCGACATGCCGATCTCGAAGATGCCGGTGACGCGGAACTGCTTCAGGCGCGGCAGCATGCCGGCGGGGGTGAACTGGCCCTGCGGCGTGATCAGCAGCACGGTGTCGCCGACATGGGCACCCATGGCTCGCGCCAGGTCGACGCCGAGTACGATGCCGAACTCTCCGGCGCGCAGATCGCTCAGCGCGCCGCGGTTCATCTTGTCGCCGAGCGCGGTGAGGCGCTGCTCGGCCTCGGGCAGGATGCCGCGCACCATCACGCCTTCCACGCGGTCGCCCAGCGACAGCATGCCCTGGCCGCTGACGTAGGGCGCGGCGGCGCGCACGTCCGGATGGGCGGAAACGGTATCCAATACGGCTTGCCAGCCATGCAACTGGCCGCTGCCGCCCATGATCTGCAAATGCGGCGTGACGCCGAGGATGCGGGCGCGGATTTCTTTCTGGAACCCGTTCATCACCGACAGCACCACGATCAGCGCCATCACGCCCAGGCCGATGCCCAACATGGAGATCAGCGAGATGAAGGAGATGAAGTGGTTGCGACGCTTGGCGCGGGTGTAGCGCAGGCCGATGAAGAGTTCGTAAGGTTGCAAGGCGGCGGCTCGAAATATGAACGGGCGCTAGTGTGCCACAAGAGGCGCAGCGGCGGATGTTAAACTGCGGCCATGAATCGACTGACTCTGCTCGTTCCCGATCTGTTGCCTTCGCCTGACATCGCCGCCGAAGTGTGTGCCGGATTGCAGCTGCCGGCGCTGGAAAAACTGCTCGCGCGCGGAAGCGCAAGCTCGACCCCTGCCCAGACTGTGGAGGATTGGCTGTGTACCGCATTCGGCGCGCAAGACGTGGCGCCGGTGCGCGCTTGCGCCGATGGGCTGGATGCGGAGGCGGGCTACTGGCTGTGCGCCGATCCGGTCAACCTGCAGTTGCAGCGGGCGCAGATGTTGGCGATACCCGATGTGATGCCGAGCCGGGAGGAGGCGGAAGCGTTGTGTGTCGGCCTGAACGAACATTTCGCGGGGATGGGGCTGCAGTTCCTCGCGCCGCATCCGCAGCGCTGGTATGTGCGGCTCGAAGCGGATCAGATGATGACGACCACGCCGTTGCGGCAGGTGGCATGGCGCGATGCGAAGTTCCATCAGCCGCAGGGGCCGGATGCCTTGCAGTGGCAGCGCATCGCCACCGAGGTGCAGATGGTGCTGCATGCGCATCCGC
>JBQGEN010000113.1:0-16187 GCA_052039615.1 Sideroxyarcus sp.
CACCTGATGGTCAAGCCGGTGGACCGTATCATCCCCGACTTCGCCAAGGCCGGCGCGACCTATATCACCTTCCATCCGGAAGCCTCCGAGCATATCGACCGCACCATCGGCCTGATCAAGGAAAGCGGCTGCAAAGCCGGCTTGGTGTTCAACCCTGCCACCCCGCTGGACGTGCTGGAATACACCCTGCCCAAGCTGGACATGGTGTTGCTGATGTCGGTGAACCCCGGCTTCGGCGGCCAGAAGTTCATCCCCTACGTGCTGGACAAGGCCCGTGCCGTGCGCAAGATGATCGATGCCGGCAAGTACAACTGCCGCCTGGAGATCGACGGCGGCGTGGGACCTGCCAACATCAAGGAAGTGGCGGAAGCGGGCGTGGACACCTTCGTGGCCGGCTCGGCCGTGTTCGGCAAGCACAACGCCAACGACAAGAATCACTACAACACCATCATCGCCGAAATGCGCGCGGAGCTGGCGAAGGCCGGGAAGTAATGAGCTTCGGGCAGTTCCCGCTGGCCGTCTCGGCCATCGTCCTCGACCTCGACGGCACGCTGCTGCACTCCGCGCCCGAACTGGCCGAGGCGGCCAACCGCATGTTGCGCGACATGGGCCGCCCGCCCGTGTCGCAGCAGCTGCTGATGAGCTACATCGGCAACGGTATCTCGTGGCTGGTGAAGCGCGCGCTGACCGGCGACATGCATGCCGAGCCGGAGGCAGCCCTGTACGACCAGGCGTTGCCTCTCTTCGACAGGCATTACACCGAGCTGTTGCAGCAAAGCAAACCGTTCCCGCGCGTGGTCGAAGGGCTGGATGCGATGAAGGCGGCCGGCTTCCGGCTGGGCTGCATCACCAACAAGGCCGCGCGTTTCACCGAGCCGCTGCTGGCAGGCATCGGCCTCGGGCACTATTTCGACATCGTGTTGTCCGGCGACTCGCTGCCGGAAAAGAAGCCGCACCCGCTGCCGCTGCTGCATTCGGCGCAGTTCTTCGGCGTGCCGATCGAAAGATTGCTGCTGATCGGCGATTCGCTGAACGATGCGGTCGCCGCACGCGCGGCAGGCTGTCCAGTGTTTTGCGTGCCTTATGGTTATAATCACGGCGAACCGGTGGATGGCCTGGATCTGGATGCCGTGATCGCCGACCTGCCTGCCGCATTGAAACTGATCAAACGCGTTTGAACATGACACATAACGACCTCTCTTCGAAGACGACCAGTTGGCGATGGTGATCCCGCATCACCGGGCGCTGTCGCGCCCGCCCGTCGTCATCGAAAACATTTAGAGAGGTTCTTATGCTGTCACCCATCACCGAACAGGAATTCCAGACCCTTGCCCGGCAAGGATACAACCGCATCCCGCTGGTCGCGGAGACTTTTGCTGACCTCGACACGCCGCTGTCGCTGGATCTCACGCTGGCCAGCAAACCGTTTTCCTATCTGCTGGAATCGGTGCAGGGTGGCGAGCGCTTCGGCCGCTACTCCTTCATCGGCCTGCCCGCCGAGACGCGCATCACGGTGCGCGGCAAGCAGGTCACGCTGACCACGACCGCAGGCGAGACCACAGAGGAAACGGATAACCCGCTGGATTTCATCAGCGCGTATCAGGCGCGCTTCAAGGTCGCGCCGCTGTCCGGGCTGCCGCGCTTCACCGGCGGACTGGCTGGTTACTTCGGCTACGACACGGTGCGTTACATTGAGCCACGTCTGGCCAAAACACAAAAGAAAGACGCGCTCGGCACGCCCGATATCCTGCTCATGCTCACCGAGCAGCTGGCGGTGATCGACAACCTGTCCGGCAAGCTCACCTTCATCGTGTACGCCGACCCCGCACAAGATGACGCTTACCCGCTGGCACGCGAACGCCTGCGCGAGCTCGTCGGCCTGCTGCGTCGTCCGATAGACATCCCGTTCGCACCGGCCGTCCCGCATCAGGAAGCGCAATCCGAGTTCGGCGAGGCCGCGTTCAAAGCCGCCGTGGAGAAATCGAAGCAGTACATCTTCGACGGCGACATCATGCAGGTGGTGCTGTCGCAGCGCATGTCGCAGCCCTTCCCCGCCTCGCCGCTATCGCTGTACCGCGCACTGCGCAGCATCAACCCGTCGCCCTACATGTTCTATTACGACATGGGCGACCATCACGTGGTCGGCTCTTCCCCGGAGATCCTGGCGCGACTGGAAGGCGACATGGTCACCGTGCGCCCCATTGCCGGCACGCGCCCGCGCGGCAAGACGCCGCAGCAGGACGCCGAACTGGCGCAGGAACTGCTGGCCGATCCGAAAGAACTTGCCGAGCACCTGATGCTGATCGACCTCGGCCGCAACGACATCGGCCGCGTGGCGCAGAACGGCACGGTGAAGCTCACCGACAAGATGGTGATCGAACGCTACTCGCATGTGATGCACATCGTCTCCAACGTCGAGGCCAAGCTGAAGCAAGGCTTGAACGCGATGGACGTGCTCAAGGCCACCTTCCCAGCCGGGACGGTGAGCGGCGCGGCCAAGGTGCGCGCGATGGAGATCATCGACGAACTGGAACCTTCCAAGCGCGGCATCTACGCCGGCGCCGTCGGCTACCTCGGCTTCAACGGCGACATGGATGTCGCCATCGCGCTGCGCACCGCCGTGGTGAAGGACAAGACGCTCTACGTGCAGGCGGGCGCCGGCATCGTCGCCGACTCGGTGCCGGACAGCGAGTGGATGGAAACGCAGAACAAGGCACGCGCGGTGTTGCGCGCGGCGGAGATGGTGCTGGACGGGCTCGATGCCCAGGCCCATCGTTAAGGAGGAACGCACATGTTATTGATGATCGACAACTACGATTCCTTCACCTACAACCTGGTGCAGTATTTCGCCGAGCTCGGCGCGGATGTGGTCGTATATCGCAACGACGAAATCACCGTGGACGACATCGCGAAGATGAACCCGCAGCATCTGGTCGTTTCGCCGGGCCCCTGCACGCCAAACGAGGCGGGCATCTCGGTCGCCGCGATCAGGCATTTCGCCGGCAAGATCCCGCTGCTCGGCGTGTGCCTCGGCCACCAGAGCATCGGCCAGGCCTTCGGCGGCAGGATCATTCATGCCAAGACGCTGATGCACGGCAAGACTTCGCTGATCCATCACCACGGCACCAGCGTGTTCACCGGCCTGCCCGACCCGTTCACCGCGACGCGCTACCATTCGCTGGTGATCGAGCGCGAGACGCTGCCGGATTGCCTGGAAGTCACCGCATGGACCGACGACGGCGAGATCATGGGCGTGCGCCACAGGACACTGGCGGTGCACGGCGTGCAGTTCCATCCCGAGTCCATCCTCACCGAGCACGGGCACGACATGCTGAAGAACTTTCTGAACGGAGCGAAATGATGAATTACCCGCAGACCCTCACCCAGTTGCTGGAGCGCCGCGACCTGACGCATGCGGACATGCTCGACCTGATGCAGCACATCATGGGTGGGCAGCTCACCGCCGCGCAGATCGCGGCCGTGCTGGTGGCGCTGCGCGTAAAGGGCGAGACGGTGACCGAGATCGCCGCGGCCGCCGAGGTGATGCGCCAGCTCTCCACCAAGGTGAAGGTGGGGGATGACGCACACCTGATCGACACCTGCGGCACCGGCGGCGACGGCACCCAGACCTTCAACATCTCCACCGCCTCGGCCATCGTGGCGGCGGCTGCCGGCGCGAAGGTCGCCAAGCACGGCGGGCGCTCGGTTTCCAGCAAATGCGGCAGCGCGGACATCCTTGAGAAGCTGGGCGTGAACGTGAACCTCACGCCGGAACGGGTGGCGCATTGCGTGGAGAGCATCGGCGTCGGTTTCATGTTCGCACCCAATCACCACATCGCGATGAAACACGCCGCACCGGTGCGCCGCGAACTCGGCGTGCGCACGCTGTTCAACCTGCTGGGGCCGATGACCAACCCCGCCGGCGCCAAGAACCAGGTGATGGGCGTATTCCTGCGCGATCTCACGACCAAGCTGGCGCATGTGCTGCAACAACTTGGCAGCCGCCATGTGCTGGTGGTGCACGGTTCGGACGGCATGGACGAGATCTCCATCAGCGCGCCGACCTTCATCGCCGAACTGAAGGACGGCAAGATCAGCGAGTACACCGTGACACCGGAAGAGTTCGGCCTGAAATCGGCGCCCGTGAATGCGATCCAGGTAAGCGACGCCGATAGCGCGATGGCCATGCTGGTGAGCGTGCTCGACAACCAGGCCGGCGCCGCGCGCGACATCGTGCTGCTCAACGCCGGTGCCGCGAT
Source organism: Sideroxyarcus sp. (assembly GCA_052039615.1). GTDB lineage: Bacteria > Pseudomonadota > Gammaproteobacteria > Burkholderiales > Gallionellaceae > Sideroxyarcus. The sequence continues at coordinate 4,260 of JBQGEN010000113.1, forward strand.
CTATGTGGCGGGGCTGGCCGACTCGCTGGCGAACGGCGTGAAGAAGGCGGCCCGGATCATCTCCTCCGGCGCCGCCAAGAACAAGCTGGCGCAACTCATCGAGGCCAGCAAGGCCTAGCCGTCGCATCTCGCCGACGTGGTCTCCGTCCAGCATCAGTTCCCGCCGCTCGCCGGACAGGACAGCGCCGCCATCCAGGACTGGCTGGCGGCATTGTCCGAAGTCTTCGCGCCATCCGAGATCGAGGTGATCCGGCGCGCGTGCGAATTCGCCGCACCGCTGTATCACGAGCAGACCGAGATCACTGGCACGCCGCTGCTGCAGCACGCGCTCGGCTCGGCCTCCATCCTGATCGGTCTCAACATGGACCACGAGACCATCGCCGCAACGGCGCTGCATGCCGTGCCGAACTATCTGGATGACTGGAAGGAGGCGCTGAGCGAGCGCTTCGGGCCCAATGTGACGGCGATGGTCGAGGGCATCTCACGCATGGAGTAGATCCGCCAGTTCAGCGAGGTGCGCGGTCCAGCGCCCAGGGACAAGGAGGCGGATGCGCAACAGATCGAGAGCCTGCGCAAGATGCTGCTGGCGATGGTGGAGGACATCCGCGTGGTGCTGATCAAGCTCGCCGAGCGCACGCAGACCCTGCGCAACCTTTCCGGCACCAGCCCGGAACAGCAAAGGCAGATCGCGCAGGAGACGCAGAGCATCTTCGCACCGCTGGCCAACCGCCTCGGCGTGTGGCAGATCAAGTGGGAGCTGGAAGACCTGTCGATGCGCTACCTGGAGCCGGTGCTGTACAAGAAGATCGCGGGGCTGCTCGACGAGCGCCGCCTGGACCGCGAACGCTACATCGCCGACGTGCTGGAACGCCTGCGCCAGGCGCTGGCACAGGCCGGCATCGAGGCCGAAGTGTCGGGCCGCCCGAAACACATCTACAGCATCATCAACAAGATGAAGCGCAAGCATCTGGACTTCGACCAGCTCTACGATGTGCGCGCCGTGCGCATCCTGGTCGGGGACATCGAGCAATGCTATGCGGCGCTCTCCATCGTGCACGAGTTGTGGGCGCCGATCCAGAAGGAATTCGACGACTACGTCGCGCGCCCCAAGCCCAACGGCTACCGCTCGCTGCACACCGCCGTGACAGGCCCGCGCGAGCTCTCGGTGGAAGTGCAGATACGCACGCGGCAGATGCACCACGATTCCGAACTCGGCGTGGCCGCGCACTGGCGCTACAAGGAAAACAAGAAATCCGAAAGCGGCGTGGACGAGAAGATCGCTTGGCTGCGCCAGATCCTGGCGTGGAAAGCCGAGCTGGCCGACAGCGGCGAACTGCAAGAACAGTTCCGCAACGAACTGCTGCAGGACCGCGTGTATGTGCTGACGCCGCAGGGCAAGGTGATCGACCTGCCCCGTGGCGCGACGCCGGTAGACTTCGCCTACGTGCTGCACACCGACCTCGGGCACCGCACGCGCGGCGCCAAGGTAGACGGCAGCATCGTGCCGCTCAACTACAAATTGCAGACCGGACAGCGCGTGGAAATCCTTACCACCAAGGTGGGCGCCCCCAGCCGCGACTGGCTTTCTCCGCAACTCGGTTACCTGAAGAGTCCGCGCGCGCGCGCCAAGGTGCGCCACTGGTTTTCGACGCAGAACCTTGACGTGAGCATCGCCGAGGGGCGTGTCATCCTCGACCGCGAGTTGCACCGCTTGGGCGTCACCGACCTCAACCAGGAAAAGCTTGCGCAGCGCCTGCGCTTCAACAAGCTGGACGAACTGCTGGCCGCCATCGGCCGCGACGAAGTGAGGCAGAACCGCATCGCTACCGCCGTGCAGCAGGAAGCGCCGACCAAGGTCGTCATCCCCGCCAAAGTGGTCGCGCAAAGACCCACCGCACCGCGCACCTCATCCAGCGGCGTACTCATCGAAGGTGTCGGCGGCCTCACCGTGCGCATGGCAAAATGCTGCAAACCCGAACTGCCCGACCGCATCGTCGGCTACACCACCCGCCTTGGCATCACCATCCATCGCGAGGACTGCAGCTTTATGCAGCGCGTGCCGCAGGACAAGCGCGACCGCCTGTTGGACGCCGCGTGGGCGGAGAAGAAGGTCTGAACGGCGGCAGCTGGACGCGGCACGGGCTCGCCAGGCTCGACCGCCGTTGCGCGGTCGCTGCGCGCTCCCGCTACACAACATACAAGAACGATAACTGCTGGAGGAGATGCCGATGAGATTCTGGAACAACTTCACCGCCGCACCGCACCGCGTCATGTTCTTCGGCGGCGCGGTGCAGGTCCTTGCCGTCATGCTCTGGTGGCTGTTCGAGCTAATGACCCGCTTCGGCTTGGCCGGCTCGCCCATGTCCTGGTCGGTCGCACCGGCTGCCGCGCATGCCTACCTGATGCTCTACGGCCTGTTCCCGTTCTTCATCTTCGGTTTCTTGATGACGGTCTTTCCGCGCTGGATGAACGGGCACGAGATCCCGTCGCGACGTTACCTGCCTGCCTTCCTGTTGCTCCTGCTGGGTGCCGCCACTTTCTACGCGGGCCTGTCCGGCCATAGCGCCATTCTGCTCATCGCGGTCGCCTGCACGCTGGCCGGCTGGGGGACCGCATTCCATGCCTTGTTGCGCGTGCTGCTCGATACGCCCCATCCCGACAAGCGGCACCCCAAGGTGATCCTGACCGCGCTCGGTCTGGGCTGGTTCGGCCTTGCCGCCTACCTGTTCTGGCTGCAGAGCGGCGCCGCCGCCGCTCTGCTGTTCGCCATCCAGGGCGGGATCTGGCTGTTCCTGCTCCCGGTATTCGCCAGCGTCGCGCACCGCATGATCCCGTTCTTCACCAGCAGCGCGCTGCCGCAGCATGCGGTGCCGCGCCCCGACTGGCCTTGGTGGACGCTGCTGGGAGGGGGTGCAGCACATGCCCTGCTGCAGTTGGCCCACGCTCCCGGCTGGCTCTGGCTCAGCGACATCCCGATGGCCCTCGCCGCACTCTATCTGAGCCATGCCTGGGGACTGCGGCGCAGCTTGCGCATCCCCCTGCTCGGCGTGCTGCACATCGGTTTTGCCTGGATGGGGATCGCCATGCTGCTGTACGGCATGCAGAGCATCGTTGCATTCGCCAGCGGCGGACCGACGTATTTTGGCGGGCTGGCACCGCTGCACGCGCTCACCCTGGGCTGCTTCTCCACACTGCTGATCGGTATGGGCACACGCGTCACGCTGGGCCATTCCGGCCTGCCCATGCAGGTGGACCGGCCCATCATGCTGATGTTCGCCGGCATCCAGCTGTCCGCGCTGCTGCGCGTCTCGGCGGACTTGCTGCCCGCACAGGCATACTGGCTGTACATCGCCGCTGCGGCAGTCTGGCTCGCCTGCTTCACGCCCTGGGTGCTGCGCTATCTGCCGGTCTATTGGCGGCCGCGCGCGGACGGGCGGGCCGGCTGAGCGGCGCGATGCCCGCTGGTTATTGCGGCCTGCGACCGCCGCATCCCGGCCACGGCCCGATGCGCAAAAGGAGCAGCGTGAATGTTGCCTGGCTATCGGCTGAATGACTGCCGTATTGTGCATAGTCACTTCATGGATTATGGTGCGCCACATACGATTGCCGGATGACTACCATGCCCTTCGTGAGCCGCGACCCCAACAATAGCCAAGTGCTTCAGACCCAAGCCTGCTGGGACGACCGGCAGCTGGAACAGGCGCTGGAAAAGGCGCACGCCGCGCAACGGGCCTGGGCGCAAACCTCCTTCGCCCGGCGCGCCGAAGTACTGCGACATGCGGCCACCAAGTTGCGCGTGCAGCACGACCAGTACGCCGCCCTCATCACCCGGGAAATGGGCAAGCCGCTGCGCGAGGCGCGTGCCGAGATCGACAAGTGCGCCGTGACTTGCGACTACTACGCAGAGCATGGCGAAAAGTTTCTGCGCGCCGAGCCGGTGGAGTCGGATGCCAGCAAGAGCTATGTCGCCTATCACCCGCTCGGCGTGGTGCTGGCGATCATGCCGTGGAATTTTCCCTTCTGGCAGGTATTCCGCGCCGCCGTCCCCGCACTGATGGCGGGCAACGCGGTGGCGCTGAAACATGCGCCCAACGTGGCGCAATGCGCACTCGCCATGGAGGCTCTCTTCCAGGCTTGCGGCTTGCCGGAGGGCGTATTCACCAATCTGATGATCGAGGTCGCGCAAGCTGCGAAGGCGATTGCCAGCCCGCATGTGCATGCAGTCACGCTCACCGGTTCGGAAGCAGCCGGGCGCAAAGTGGCCGCGTTGGCCGGGCAACACCTGAAAAAATGCGTGCTGGAACTGGGTGGCTCCGACCCCTTCATCGTGCTGCACGACGCAGACCTGGACTACACCGTCGACATGGCGGTGGCCTCGCGCTTCCTCAACTGCGGGCAGTCGTGCATCGCGGCCAAGCGATTCATCGTCGTGCCGCAGATCGCGGATGAGTTCCTGCATCGGCTGAAGATCAAGGTGAAAGCACTGACAGTCGGTGACCCGATGGACGAAGCCACGCAGATCGGCCCCATGGCGCGCCCCGACCTGCGCGATGCGCTGCATGCCCAGATCGCGGATTCCATCGCGCAAGGCGCGGTAGCAGTGGCAGGCTGTGCGCCGCTCGAGCGCGAGGGATATTTTTACCAGCCCTCCATTCTCGATCATGTCACCGCGAGCACCCGCGCCTACCACGAAGAGCTGTTCGGCCCGGTGGCGGTCGTGATTCGCGCCGCAAGCGAGGACGATGCGCTGCGCATCGCCAACGAGACCCGTTTCGGGCTAGGCTCGTCCATCTGGAGCAAGGACGCAGCCCGCGCCGAACAGTTGGCCGCCCAAGTGCAGGCCGGCTGCACCTTCATCAACGGCATGGTCAAGTCCGACCCGCGCCTGCCGTTTGGCGGGGTGAAGGCTTCGGGCTACGGGCGCGAGCTTTCTCGGCTGGGGATGCATGAATTCGTGAATGCGAAGACGGTTTGGGTTCGCTAGCGCGGAATAGCGCAGTGCATCGCGCACAAAAGTGCGTGCCGGAAATGGAGGAATAAGCAGTAGTGTTATCAAGCCTCATCCTTGCCGCCTTGCCGCAGCACTCACCGGCGCTTCTCCCACAGACGTGCCGCCCGATCTGCTGACCAGTGCCCATTTCTGCGCCGTCGAAACCTGCTGTCACCATCCGTTCCACCCATGCCGACGGCGAGAAACATATCCGCTATTACTATGTTCCTATCGACTGCAGCGTCATGTCACTCCGGAAGCACCGCAACAATCCCGTTTCCGCCGTCTACACGAACGCGTTGCCCGTTACTCAGGACCCTCATCACATTGCGTATGCTCATGACGGCAGGGATCTGCATTTCGCGGGCAGTGACTGCGCCGTGAGATAGAGGTCCGCCACTTTCCGTAACGACGGCACATGCGTTATAGAACAAAGGCGTCCAGGCCGGGTTTGTGGTGCGAGCGACCAGCACGGCCCCCCTGGGAAAACTGGAAAAATCATCGGGGGAACTGACGATGTGGACAACCCCCTCGGCCACCCCGGCACTGCCGGCGAGGCCTTTCAGCGTGTCACCCGACATCCCGGCACCTGATTCAGCGCCCGTTGGACTGTCGCCCCAAGCCCAGGCGGGAGGGCTGCCGCGATGTGCGAGATAGGAGGTCTTTTCCTCCCGGATGGATTTCGCGAACGCCTGCCATACGTTCGGATCGTCGCGTAGCACGGCTTCCCGCAACGGGTGGTAATGCGCAAAAAACACCTCCATGGGTTCAGACACGACACCGCGCGCCACCAGATGTTCACCCAGGCGCCGCAGGCCTTTACGCAACGGAAGCGTCAGGCGTGTGGTGTGGTAATGCTCCACATCGTCCAGCGTGGTGTAAGCGCGAACCAGACGCAGCAACTCGTGGAAGAAGAAATGCAGGCGCTGCGGGATGCGGCCGTACAACTTCAGCTCCGCCTCCTGCATCTTCAGTTTGGTCTCACGTTCCCGGCCACGTTGATCCTGGGCATCCTGCTCGGCAGACATCAAACGCAGGTTATCGAGAACGATCCACGGAGCTTCCTTCCAGGTCGGCTGGTAAGGGTCGAAGTCTACTTCACGGTGCCCGTGGTCGCGCAAGAACTTGTCGAAACGAGCAGAGAACTCGCCGAACTCAGCGAGCATCTCTCTCCCGATCAACGATTTCGAGTCGTTCGTCGAAACAACTTCCCGTAACGATGGGCTTTGGCGAATCGCGGCAGCCATGCCCGCCAGCTCCTTGTTGACGATGCCGGTCTTGGTCTCGGTGTGGGCGATCAAGGTGTCGAACAATGCAGCCGCTTCTGCCGCGTCGCCCGTGAGCATGTGCAGCAAGCCGTGCAACAGGCGATAGAGCGTGCGCTGGGTGATCGAAATGGCGATGTTCGGCAGGAAATAGTCCGCGCCCAGCTTGTTCACGCGTTGCACGTATTCCCAGACTTCCGCCAGGCTCTTGTCGTTCAAGTCTTCCGCATTCAGCTCACCCAGGCTCAACAGATAGTGATCCAGGTCGCGCGACCAATCCAGCGGCAGATCCTGCACCCACGCGTAATCGTCGCGAAGATGAGGGATGAGCGCTTCAAGTTCATCCAGGTTCTTGATGGAGAACGGCATGCGACGGCCGTAGATCTCGACTGCGTTCTGGTTGCCGTAGATGTAGTGATCGAACATGGCAAACCACTTGCCGGAGAACGGCGGATAGCCCATCAACCTGAACGAATGATTGAGCGAGCGATGGAAACCGTCCTCGACCATCTCCCACGCCAGCGGGGTGAGGACGTTGGGGAAGCGTTCGGCAGATTCATCGCGCGTCCAGCGCGGAGGGATGGTCGTGACCGGGCGCGATTGCAGCAGCCACAGCTTGCCGTCGTGCATCGCCCATTCGATGTCCTGCGGGAACTGGTATGAGGCCTCCACGCGGCGCATCAGGTCGGCCAGTTCCGCCAGCTGCGCCGTATTCATGCTGACCTGATTCGCGGCTTGCTGGTCCACCGATACTTCGGCGGTTCCCTGCGCCGTATGGACGACGCGCCGGTTCTTTTCGCCGATCGTGCTGCTGCGCAGGCTGCCGTCGCGCGCCAGCACGAACTGGTCGATCGCACCCTCGCCGCTTACCACGGATTCGCCGAGACCGAAATTGGCGTTGACCAGCATCTCGTCGATGGCGCCGCTGATCGGATTGATCGTGAAGCCGACCCCGGATATGTCGGACGGGATCATGCTTTGCACCACCACCGCCATGGTGGCCTGCAGATGGTCGAAGCCCAGCCGTTGCCGATAGGCGATGGCACGGTCCTGCCACAGCGAGGCAAAGCAGGCGCGGATGCGGTCCAGGATGTTTTCTGCGCCGCTCACGTTGAGGTAAGTGTCATGTTGTCCGGCGAATGCCGCGCTGGCGAGGTCCTCGAACGTGGAGGATGAGCGCACCGAGAATGCACTGCCGAGCGGGAACGACGCAAGGCGCTGCCGCACGGACTCTGCCAGTGCAGGGGGCAGCGGAATATTCTCCAGCTCTTTGCGCAATCGCGATGCTTGCGTCTGCAGCTTTGGCGCGTCGTCAATGTCGAAGTCGCCTATGGCCGAGCGTAGATTATCGGCGGCCGTAATGAACTCGCGGTAGGCATCGGCCGTGACGATGAAGCCGAATGGGACAGGGAAACCTTTTTGCGTGAGCAGTGCCAGGTTGGCGCCCTTCCCGCCGGATCGTTCATGCTGGCAGGCATCTGCATCGGTGAAGGCGAGCGTCCATTTCATGTTGAGGTCTCCGGTAAAGGTTGAGATCGATTGGCGATCCACAATGCCCAGCTCGCCAGTGCGATGCCGCACAGCACGTCGATCAGGTAGTGGTAGCGCAGATACAAGGTCGAACACCACAGCCCCAGGCATGGGACGAGGAACATCCAGAAGCGGCGCCTGTTGTGGCGGAAATCGAAGCCGAGGATGAACAACGAGACCGCCACGTGCAGGCTGGGGAAGACATCGACTCCGGAAGAGCCCATGCGCACCAGCGCATCGTTCCATGTGCTCACCGGACCGGAGACCAGCACGGTATCGAATGTGTCGCTGAAGGCCAGGTAGGGGCCGGCGGCGGGAACCAGGGTATAGCCGAGGAAACCAATCCCGTAGAGCGAGAACAGTCCCGCGACAAAGGACTTGCAGCGCCACAACGGGCCGACGAAATGCACGACCACACCCATGAGCAGGTACGGGAAAAAGAACAGGTAACACAGACTCATCATCTCGGTGAGCAACGGGGTGGCCATGTGTTGCCCTAGGATGGAGGGCGTATCGCCGAGCAGTGCGCTGTCGATGCCGCGCAAATAGCCATCGTATCTTTCAGGAGTGATCGCCGGGATGGCGGTTCGCATCTGCTGGAAATAGACGTTCATGGCGATCGGGTAGAACAGCAGGCGCCAGCGCAGCGATGCCGGCGTGTTGCAGCGTTGCTCGTAATAGATCAGTGTCAGCGCAAAGACGAGCCCGACGAAATAGACCAGGGTGTCGACTCCGAACAGCCCCTGCGCGAAGACCAGGCGCAGGAAGGTGACGAGCAGGTAGCAGCCGAAGAACAGCTCGTGCTGGTAGAGTGCCCAGGATGTCCGGGGGATGCTATACATCGCTGCCCCGCATGCAGGATTCCAGGGACTCACGCCAGCGCAACAGCGGCTCGCGTAGTGCGGGCGCCACTACCCAGTTATGCAGGCTGATGGTGAGTTTCTGGACACGCCGGACCGATCTCAGGCCGAGCGCGCTGACGCCGACATACGCGAACCAGAGCGGCAGGCCGTGTAGCCAGACAGCCGCGACCAGCAGCGCCAAAGCCCACAGCAGCAAGCACGGAAAACCCACGAGCAATCGCCACAGCGCAATGGTGTTGCGGCCGTCGCTGAAACGCTTCCCGGCCCACCATGCGCATGCCAAGGGCACGGCGTTGCACAGGAGAGCCAGTGCAAACACCGGCAGCAATGTCGCCCACAGCAGCGGATAGGCCCATGCGTTCGCCATCGGCACCAGCGGCACGCCCTGATGCCGCCACAGGCGCCGCCCGCCGGCGGCGGCCGATATCTCATCTTCCATCTTCGAGGACAGCGCGGCTACCTCAGGCATGCCGCTCTCCAGTGCTTTCAAGGCTGCAAAATAACTGCGTTTGCTGCCGAGGGTCGAGGCGTAGGCGATGCGCTCCCGTTCGGCAAAGAGGCCAGCACTTCCTGCTTGTACGGCGAGTGATGCAAGAGCGTTGACGATGCGTTCGTGCAGCAGATTGATGCGTTCTACGGGAGTGGCGTCCGCAGGCAAACCGGTATCGATCGGCTCGCCCACGACGACTTCGACATCGCTTTGCCATGCCCATGCCCATTCATAATGGATCCCCAGCGGAATGACGCGCACTGGCTCCGGGTGGGCTGCGAGTTGCGCCAGGATGCGTGCTGCCCCCTTGTGAAAAGGAAGATGGCGATGTCCCAGATCGCTGCTCCCTTCCGGCATGACGACCAATGCCCCGCCCTGTCCCACATAGTCCGCACAAGCTTGCAGTGCCACGTCGTCGGCGCCGGCGCGGCGTGCATCTCCCGTAGTGCGATCCTTGCTGCGTGCGACCTCGACACCGCTGAAGAACAGCCGGCCCATCAGACTGCGCCGCAACTGGACCGAGATCAGGAAGTTCGCGCGCGGGATCACCGATTTGTACACGTAGCCATCGACCGCCCCGTTCCTGTGCAGGGCCACGAACAGCACGGGCCCGTCGGCGGGCAATGACCGGGGGTTTATCACGCGCACCCGGTGATAATAGAGGCTCGTCAGCGATCGGCTCAGCAGGCGGTACCAGAGGTTCTTCAAGTTTCGCTCCAGACTGGTTGTACGGTGCCTTATCCCGGCATATCGGGAGCGTGCTAGGAGACAGTCACGAGGCGCGCGCGCCTCAGCCTGACCGCCGCCAGTGCGCCGATCACCAGCAACAGGATCAGTCCGAATGCCGTGATGCTCGCCGTCACCGGAACGCCGGCCGCGGTCGCCCAGCTATAGCCGCCCACGAACAGGAGCATGGCGATGTTCTCGGCGAAGTTCTGCACTGCCAGGGCATGGCCCGCACCGATGCTTTCGTGCCCGCGCTCCTGCAGCAGGGCATTTAGCGGCACGACGAAGGAGCCGCCGCAGACGCCGATGGCGACCATCAGCACATAAGCGAGGCCGAGGTCGTGGACGAAGGCGAGCGCAAGGATGACCGCGCCGAGCAACAGACCGCCGAGCAGCGCGCGATTGACGTTGGTCAGCGATATCCACAAGCCTGCGCCTATCGCGCCCAGCACGATGCCGATGGATACCGCGCCCATCAGGTTGGCCGGCGTCTGGTTGTCGGTGATGAGCAACGCGGCGGGAACCCAGGCGAACAGCATCAGGCGCAAGGTGGTGCCGCTGCCCCAGAACACGCTGGTGCCGAGCAGGCTGAAGCGCGCGTCCGGGTTGCGGAACAGCAGGGACAGCGCCGAGACGAATTTCTTCACCAGCAGCCACGGATAGAAGCTCGCGTCGTCGTTCTCCGCTGGCAGCGAGGGGATGAACAGGTTGGCGAACGCGGCCAGGCCATACGCCGCGACCACGCCAGTGAATGCCCAGGTCAGCGAATGGTCGGCCAGCCAGCCGCCCAGCAGCACGCCCGACAGGATGGCGACGATGGTCGAGCCTTCCATCATGCCGTTGGCGCGCACCAGCGTGGCCGGACCGAACCTTTGCGCAAGGATGCCGTACTTGGCGGGCGAGTACATCGCCGCCCCGATGCCGATCATGCCGTAGGCGGTGAGCGGGTTGATGCCGGCCACCATGGCGAGCGCGCCAGCAAGCTTGACCACGTTCGCCACCAGCATCACGCGCCCCTTGGGGAACCCGTCCGCGATCTGCCCGACGAAGGGCGCGAGCAGGATGAACGGCACGACGAAGGATTCCTGCAACAGCGGCACCAGATTCGCCATGCCCTGCGACTTCACGATGGCGATGGCGGCAATAAGGATGGCATTGTCGGCCAGCGCGGAGAAGAACTGCGCCACCAGCACCGACAGCATGCCCAGCGACAACAGCGGCATATCCAGGGTTTTTCTGTCGTTCGTCATACTGCCTCCGCCATGCGTTTCAGGGTGACGTGATCGGTCTTGCCCGTGCCCAGCAGGGGCAGGGCATCCACCAGTTGTATCTTGCGCGGCACGGCGATCTCCGGGATGCCGAGCGTCTTCGCGGCGGCCGACAGTGCATCGCGCGTCAACGCGGCAGCGGTGGTGAACAGCACGATGGCTTCGCCGCGCGCGCCGTCGGGTTGCGTGGTTGCGCCGTGCATCGCACCGGGCAGGGCCTGTGTCGCCAGTTTCTCCACCACTTCCAGCGACACCATCTCGCCCGCCACCTTGGCAAAGCGTTTGACGCGGCCGACGATGGAGACGAAGCCGTCGTCGTCGATAGACACCACATCGCCCGTCTCGTACCAGCCCTCGCCCGCCTCGGAGGACGGCGCCTGCAGTTTCCCCGGCGCGTCAAAGCGGTAATAGCCGGACATCACGTTGGGACCGCGCACGTGCAGCATGCCGCCCTTGTCGATGCCGGGCACCGGGATCAGGCGATGCTCGATGCAGGGCAGCAACTGGCCGACCGTGCCGCTGCGGTACGCCATCGGCGTGTTCACCGCCAGTACGGGTGCCGTCTCGGTCGCGCCATAACCCTCCAGGATGCGGATGCCGAATTTCTCGAACCAGAGGTCGCGCACCGAAGCGGAAAGCTTCTCCGCGCCAGCCACCACATAACGCAGGCGGAAGAAATCGTAGGGGTGGGCGAACTTGGCGTAGTTGGCAAGGAAGGTGCTGGTGCCGAACAGCACGCTGCAATTGCGGTCGTAGGCGACTTCCGGGATGACGCGGTAGTGCAGCGGCGTGGCAT
>JBQGEN010000114.1:0-3055 GCA_052039615.1 Sideroxyarcus sp.
GGAGGCGCGGTCCGCCGCCATCACGCCGGGGCCGCCGCCGTTGGTGACGATGGCAAGGCGGTTGCCGGCCGGCCGGAAGCCGAACGCCAACGCCCTCGCTGCGGTGAACAGATGCGTGACGGTCTCCACGCGCACCACGCCAACGCGGCTGATGGCGGCATCGAACACGTCGTCCGCACCGACCAGCGAGGCGGTGTGCGACATCGCGGCCTTCGATCCGGCGGGATGGCGCCCGACATTGACCAGGATCACCGGCATGATGCGGGCGGCGGCGCGCAGTGCGCTCATGACGCTGCGCGCGTTGCGGATGCCTTCGATGTACATGAGGATGCTGTGGGTGTTGGGGTCGGAGACGAGGAAATCGAGGATCTCGCCGAAGTCCACGTCGGTGGAGGAGCCCATCGAAACCACGCTGGAAAATCCGACATCGTTGCGCGTGGCCCAGTCCAGGATGGCGGTGCACAGCGCGCCCGACTGCGAGATGAGGGCGATGTTGCCGGCGTCCGCCGGACCCTTGTTGAACGTGGCGTTCAGCCCGATGGAGGGGCGCATGATGCCGAGGCAGTTGGGGCCGATCAGGCGGATGTTGTAGCGGTGCGCGGTTTCCACCAATTGCCGCTCCAGCGCGGCCCCGGCCGGGCCGGTCTCGCTGAAACCGGCGGTGATGATGACCGCCGCTTTCACGCCGTGGATGCCGCAGTCTTCGAGGATGCCGGGCACGCTCTGCGGCGGCGTGGCGATCACCACCAACTCGACCGGCTGGGCGATCTCGGCGATGGAGGCATAGGCGCGTTGTTCCTGCACCACGGGATGGCTGGAATTGATCGGATACAGCGTGCCCTTGAAGCCGCCCTGCAGCATGTTCTGGAACACGATCTGGCCGACCGAGTCGGGGCGGTCGCTGGCGCCGAACACGGCCCCCGATTTGGGTGCGAACAGGGGATTGAGATAGTGCTTGCCCATGATATTGCGCTTCCTCCGGATGGCTTGTTGGGTATGATAGCACCGTAAGTATTTCGCTTAGCTAACCACCCGGTGACTATTTGGCATGCAGACCGCATACATCACCCATCCTCTCTGCCTCAAGCACGACATGGGCGCGCACCATCCGGAATGCCCGGCGCGCATCCATGCGATCGAGGACCAGCTCATCGCGTCCGGATTGTTCAGCTATCTGCAGCATCACCACGCCCCCGAGGTAACACGCGAACAGTTGGCGCGCGTGCATGCACCAGCCTATCTCGACGCCATCGCCGCCGCCGCGCCCAAGCATGGCAGGGTCGAACTCGACGGCGACACCTTGATGAATCCGTACAGCTATCCGGCTGCGCTGCATGCGGCAGGCGCCGCGGTGATGGGCGTGGATCTGGTGATGGCGGGCAAGGTGGAGAACGCCTTCTGCAACATCCGTCCGCCCGGACATCATGCCGAAAGGGCGCGCGCGATGGGGTTCTGTATCTTCAACAACGTGGCCGTCGCCGCGGCGCACGCGCTGGAAGCGCATGGCCTGAGCCGGGTGGCGATCGCGGATTTCGACGTGCATCACGGCAACGGCACCGAGAACATCTTCCACGACGATGCGCGCGTGATGCTGTGCTCGACCTTCCAGCACCCGTTCTATCCCTACGTCGGCGCCGACAGCGGCAACGAGCACATGATCAATGTGCCGTTGCCGGCAGGCACCGGCAGCGAGGGATTCCGCGAGGCCGTGACCAGTCGCTGGCTGCCGGCGCTGGAGGATTTCAAGCCGGAACTGCTGCTGATCTCGGCGGGCTTCGACGCGCATCGCGAAGACGACATGTCCATGCTCAGGCTCGCGGATGCGGACTACGCCTGGGTGACCGAGCAGCTGAAAAAGCTCGCCTACAAGCATTGCCAGCGGCGCATCGTCTCCACGCTGGAAGGCGGCTATGAGCTGCACGCGCTGGGGCGCAGCGCCATGGCGCACATCAAGGTATTGAGCGGGCTGTAGCGCCATGGCTACCGCTGCCCGTTGGGAGCATTTCCCCCATGAGGCCGACATCGGCGTGCGCGGTCTGGGCGCAACGCTGGAGCAGGCGTTCGAACAGGCCGCGCTGGCGCTGACCGCAGTGATCGTCGATCCCGCTGCGGTGGCACCCAAAGAAGCGATCCGGCTTTTCTGCGAGGCACCCGATGCCGAATTGTTGCTGGTGGATTGGCTCAACACGCTGGTCTACGAGATGGTGACGCGCAACATGCTGTTCAGTCGTTTCGAGGTACACCTGGAAGACGAGCGCCTCGACGCGCAGGTATGGGGAGAAGCGCTGGAGCCAGGTCGTCATCATCCTGCGGTAGAGGTGAAAGGCGCGACCTATACCGCGCTGAGAGTGGCCCACCAGCCGGACGGCAGTTGGCTCGCGCAGTGCGTGGTGGACGTGTAGCGATCTGAAAAGGGGTTGGTCATGGATCTCGCCCTGCTGGAACGTGAAGCGGATATCAAATGGCGCATCAAGCCTTCCGGCCGCATGCGCGTGCCGGGCGTGATCTTCGGCAGCGAGCAGCTGCTGCGCGAGATGGATGCCAAGGTGTACGAACAGGTCAGCAACGTGGCGATGCTGCCGGGCATCGTCGAGGCGTCTTACGCGATGCCGGACGCGCACTGGGGCTACGGCTTTCCCATCGGCGGTGTGGCGGCGTTCGATGCCGATGCGGGCGGCGTGGTATCGGCGGGCGGCGTGGGTTTCGACATCTCGTGCGGCGTGCGTACGCTGCATACCGGCCTGCACCTTGCGGAGATCGACGCGGTGAAGCAGAAGCTGGCGGACGCGCTGTATCGCGCTATCCCCGCGGGTCTCGGCAGTACCGGCGTGATCCGCCTGAAGGATGCCGAGATGAGCGCGATGCTGCGCGGCGGCGCGCGCTGGGCAGTGGAACGCGGTTTCGGATCGGAAACGGATCTGGATCGTATCGAGGAGGGCGGCTGCATGCGCGGCGCCGACCCGGCACAGGTTTCCGAACAGGCCAGGAAGCGCCAGCGCGACGAGATGGGCACGCTCGGTTCGGGCAACCATTACCTCGAGATCCAGCGGGTGAC
>JBQGEN010000115.1:0-1522 GCA_052039615.1 Sideroxyarcus sp.
GACTTCGATTCGGTGCAGCGCGGCAACCCCGAGATGCAGCGCCGCGCGCAGGAAGTCATCGACCGCTGCTGGCAGATGGGCGACAACAACCCCATTCTCTCCATCCACGACGTGGGCGCGGGCGGCATCTCCAATGCGCTGCCGGAGCTGGTGCACGGCGGCGGCAAGGGCGCGCACTTCGAGTTGCGCTCGGTGCCGAACGAAGAGCGCGGCATGACGCCGATGCAGATCTGGAGCAACGAGGCGCAGGAGCGCTACGTGCTGGCGATCCCGGCCGAGCGTGTCATGGAATTCAAGGAACTGTGCGAGCGCGAGCGCTGCCCGTTCTCCGTGCTGGGCCGCGCCGTCAGCGAAGACCGCCTGGTGGTGCATGACGAAGAGTTCAGCAACAACGCGGTGGACATGCCGCTGTCCGTGCTGCTCGGCAAGCCGCCCAAGATGACGCGCAAGGTGCTGCGCGAACAGGTGCGACTACCCGCATTCGACTCCGGCAACATCGTGCTGAAGGACGCCATCGAGCGCGTGCTGCGCCTGCCTTCCGTGGCTGACAAGACCTTCCTCATTTCCATCGGCGACCGTACCGTGGGCGGCATGACCGCGCGCGACCAGATGGTCGGTCCGTGGCAGGTGCCGGTGGCGGACGTGGCCGTCACGCTGATGGGCTTCAATACCTGCCGCGGCGAAGCCTTCGCCCTCGGTGAGCGCACGCCCATCGCCGTCATCAATGCACCTGCGTCGGGACGCATGGCCATCGGCGAGGCGATCACCAACATCGCCGCCGCGCAGATCGACAAGATCGGCGACATCAAGCTCTCCGCCAACTGGATGGCCGCCGCCGGACACCACGGCGAAGACGCCGCCCTGTTCGACACCGTCAAAGCCGTCGGCATGGAACTGTGCCCCGAGCTCGGCATCAGCATCCCGGTGGGCAAGGACTCCATGTCCATGAAGACCACCTGGACCGAAACTCCCTCTCCCTTGCAGGGAGAGGGTGGGGGAGAGGGTAGAGTCCGCAAGGAAGTCATTGCCCCCTTGTCGCTCATCGTCACCGCCTTCGCCCCGTGCCGCGACGCGCGCCGGACGCTCACCCCGCAACTCGCGGCCGACACCGACACCGTGGTGCTGCTGTTCGATCTGGGCGCAGGCCGCAACCGCCTGGGCGGCTCGGCACTGGCGCAGGTGTACAAGCAGGTCGGCGACGTGACTCCGGACGTGGACGACGCCAGGAGCCTCAAGGCCTTCTTCCATCTCATCCAGCGCTTCAGCCGCGAAGGCAAGCTGCTTGCCTATCACGACCGTTCCGACGGCGGCATGCTGGCGGCCCTGTTCGAGATGACCTTCGCATCGCAAATCGGCCTCGATATACTCCTAGACGAATGCAAGGGCGACGACCTCGGCATCCTGTTCAACGAAGAGCTGGGCGCGCTGGTGCAGGTTCGCCGCGCCGACCTGGCCGACATCTTCGTGCAGTGCGAAGAGGCGGGCTTGAGCAGCGTGCACGAAGTGGCGCGCCTCAACACGA
>JBQGEN010000116.1:0-1580 GCA_052039615.1 Sideroxyarcus sp.
CATTAGTCAGCCACCTCAAGCTTGATTGCCGATCCAACCCTTGACGAACGCAGTGCGGGCGACTCACATGGGCCGAACTATAGGCCAGCATTGTGAAGCAATAATGAAGATTCTGAGGAAAGACTTAGAGCGTGTATAAGAATTATGTCGGTTTGTGATGACGGTCAAGCCAGCGGAGCATCCGCCGAATGGAGGCGATGTAAACCATCCCTTCACTCACATCGGTGCGTCGCTCGTAATCCTTACTCAGCCGACGGTAGCGATTGAACCATCCCAAGGTGCGCTCCACAATCCAGCGCTTGGGCAAGACCTCAAAGCCTTGCTGCTGCTTGGGTCGGCGCACAATATCCAAGACAAAGGCATAGACCAGTTGCACCCATTCGACCAACATCCCTGCATAACTCTGATCAGCCCACACTCGCTTCAGGCGTGGCAATCTGCCAGCTGTTGCAGCAAACACTTGGCGACCGCCATCGCGGTCGGGCAAGGCTGCGCTGCTGACCAGCACCATGATCAGCAGCCCGAGCGTATCCACCAGGACATGCCGTTTGCGGCCTTTGACTTGCTTGCCCGCATCAAAGCCGCGCTCGCCGCCTTGCTCGGTGGTCTTGACACTCTGGCTATCAATCACTGCCGCACTCGGCTGACTCTCGCGCCCCAAACTGGTGCGGATTTGCAATCGCAACCGCTCGTTGATTTGTTCGAGCGTCCCAGCAGCCAGCCAGGTATAAAAGTAGTAGGCAACATGCTGCCAGTAGGGCAAATCGTGCGGCAGCATACGCCACTGGCACCCGGTGCGGTTCAAGTACAAGATCGCGTTAAGGATTTCGCGCACGTTGACAGTTCGTTTGCGACCCGGCCCGGCCGCTTGTCGCAGCTTGGGTTCAACTTGCTGCCATTCATAGTCGGTCAGATCGCTGTCGTAAGCTTGCCGCGTAGGTTGAGTTGCTCCTTGCCTGCTGTTCATGTGAGTCCCTCCGTGCCGATCGTACTTCGTGGTTCTACCACGACATCAGCACGTTAGGAGCCACAATTCTTAAACACGCTCTCAAACACGGCAACCATGTCCCATTTTGGTGGGATTTTAGGGAAAAGATCGGCGGGTGTGGTGCCTTGCCGCAGCAGCCGAATGACGGACACATCGATGGCTTGCTGCATGGAGGTGAGCGCGAGGAGGGTCTGCTCGCAGCACAATGCCGCTTGCATGGTGTCTCCGCGCGTGCTGTCAATGCCAAGCACATAGATGCGAACTACGGCAACATCCTTGGCCGCTCGCAGGACGAACACGTGCGTGAGCGTGCCGCGGTACTCGCATTGGTAGACGTAGCGTCCGTTGAGCGTCAGGCAAGCAAGTCGGGCACGCAGCCTCAGATTGACCAATGCGCAGAAGACCGCATCCTGGACGGCGGTAAAGGCAGTGGCATGCGCAAGTGGATAGACACGCTCGATGAGGGGCAAATGCTCGTGGGTTTCGAGCTTGAGGTACGAGTGATCCATAATGGCCTCCGAAAGCTCTGGCGGTGAAGGTTGGGTGGATGCTACCATGTCAGCTGAGACAGGGCTATACTATTTCCTACTCA
>JBQGEN010000117.1:0-14081 GCA_052039615.1 Sideroxyarcus sp.
GCGATATCGTATACGCCGCTCCCCCCGATGATGCCGATGCTTGCCTGCCCCATGTTGTTCCCTGCTTTTTAAATGAGGCAGGATTGAAACAGGAAACCTCGTTTTCCTCAAGGTCAAATGGTGCCCAAGATGGACAAGGCAGGCGCTCGGGCGTATCTTTCCTGCAGTTATTTCCATGATTTGACACCCCATGTCCCAAGCTGAAAACCACGCCGACCTGCAGATCGCCGGCATGCGCTGCGCCTCCTGCTCTTCCCGCCTGGAAAAGGCCTTGAATCAATTGCCCGACGTCAACGCCGTGGTGAATCTCGCCACAGAGAAAGCCAGCGTGACCTTCGACCCCAGTCGCACCGACGTGGAGGCGCTGATCAAGGCGGTGCGCGACACCGGCTTCGACGCGCATGTGGCGCGCGACTTCGCCGCCGAGAAGGCGGATCGCCTCGACTCCTACCGGAAGGAAAAGTTGCGCTTCTTCATCGCCCTGGCGCTCATCACGCCGATGGTGCTGGAGATGCTGCTCATGCTGTTCGACGTGCATCTGATGGTGCCGACCTGGCTGCAGTGGCTGCTGGCGACGCCGGTGCAGTTCTGGATCGGTGCGCGCTTCTATCGCGGCGCCTGGGCCAGCGTCAGGCACGGCAGCGGCAACATGGACCTGCTGGTGGCGCTGGGCACCAGTGCCGCGTATTTCCTGAGCGCGGCCATCGTCATCTTCGACATCCACCAGCCGGTGTATTTCGAGGCCAGCGCAGTACTGATCACGCTGGTGCTGATGGGCAAGCTGCTGGAGATGCGCGCCAAGGCCAAGGCCACGGACGCCATCGAGAAGCTGATCCAGTTGCAGCCCAAGGTGGCGCATGTCGAGCGCGACGGCAAGGTGCTGGATGTCTCGGCGGGTTCGTTGCGCCCGGACGACGTCTTCCTGGTGCGCCCCGGCGAGAACGTGCCGGTGGACGGCGTGGTGCTGGAGGGCGCGTCCACGCTGGACGAGAGCATGCTCACCGGCGAGAGCATGCCGCAGACGCGGCAGGCGGAGGACAAGGTGTACGCCGCCACGCTCAACCATCAGGGCCTGCTCAAGTGCCGCGCCACCGCCGTCGGCAGCCGTACCCAGCTCGCAGCCGTGATCCGCCTGGTGGAACAGGCGCAGGGTTCCAAGGCACCGATCCAGCGGCTGGCCGACAAGATCTCCGGCATCTTCGTGCCCATCGTGCTGGTACTGGCCGCCCTCACCTTCCTTGCCTGGCTGTACTCGACCGGCGACTTCTCGGCTTCCCTCATCAACGCGGTCTCGGTGCTGGTCATCGCCTGTCCCTGCGCCTTGGGTCTGGCGACGCCCATCACGGTCGTCGTCGCCAGCGGACTGGCTGCGCGCGAGGGCATACTGGTGAAGGATGCGGCGGCGCTGGAGCGCGCGCACAAGCTGTCCGTGCTGGTGCTGGACAAGACCGGCACGCTGACCGAGGGTATCCCCGCGCTGACCGACCTGCGACCCAGCACGGCCGGCAGCGCAGATGAACTGCTGCGCGTCGCCGTGAGCCTGTCCCAGCATTCCACCCACCCGCTTTCCGCCGCGATCAAGGGATATGCCGACAAGCATGCGATACAGGCATTGCCGATCAACGACTTCACCGAGACACCCGGACAGGGGCTGCGCGGCGCGTTGCATGGTTCGCTCCATCTGCTCGGTTCGCCCGCCTATGCCGCGCAGCAGGGGATATCGGTAGACGAGCCGTCCATCCAGGCCCTGCGCCTGCAGGGCAAGACCGTGATCGCGGTGGCACGCCAGCAGGTCTTGCTCGGCTACATCGCCTTCGCCGACCGGATACGTCCCAGCAGCCGCGTCGCCGTCGCCCGCCTGCGCGAGATGGGGGTGCGCGTGGTGATGCTGAGCGGCGACAACCAGGCCACCGCCCAGGCCATCGCCCATCAGGCAGGCATCGACGAGTTCATCGCCGAGGTGTCGCCACAGGACAAGGCGCGCTACGTCGCTGCACTGCGGGACCCGCAGACCTTGGTCGGCATGGTCGGCGACGGCATCAACGATGCTCCCGCCCTGGCCGCCGCCGACGTCAGCTTTGCCATGAAGAGCGGCAGCGACATCGCCATCGAAGCCGCGGATATCACCCTGATGCGCAACGACCTCAACAGCGTGACGGACGCCATCGACCTGTCGCGCGTGACGCTCGCCAAGATTCGCCAGAACCTGTTCTTCGCTTTCGCCTACAACGTACTCGGCATCCCGCTCGCCGCGCTCGGCCTGCTCAATCCGATGATCGCGGGCGGCGCCATGGCGATGAGTTCGGTATCCGTGGTCAGCAACGCCTTGTTGCTGCGGCAGTGGCGCCCCGGGGAACCCGTGTCCGATCCGGCTGACAAAGCAATCAGCGATCCGCAAACCGGGTCGTCCCAACCCGCAGCAAAGACGGCATAAGGAGTCACATGATGAAAAACATACTCGTACTCCCGCTCGGCATCGCCCTGCTCCTCGGCGGTTGCGCCAGCGAAAAAGGCGGCGATGTCTATACCCGCGATCAGGTGCGCCAGGTGCAGCATTTCAAGGTCGGCGTGGTCGAGAGCGTGCACAAGGTACGCATTGAAGGCACCAAGAGCCCGGTCGGTTCGACTGCCGGCACCATCGTCGGCGGCATCGCCGGCAGCAGCGCCGGTCAGGGCAAGGGCAGCAGTATCGGCAGCGTGGTCGGCGCGGTGGTCGGCGGCGTGGTCGGTGCCGCCGCGGAAGAAGGCTATACGCGCGAAGACGGCGCCGAATATACGATCAAGCTCGAGGACGGCAGCTTCATCTCCGTCGTGCAGGCGCTAGGCGACAGCGAGGAGATCGTCGCCGGCGACAAGGTGCGCGTCATCGAGAGCGACGGCGTGGCGCGCGTAGTGAAATACTGATCACCGGGTTCACGTGCAAACGGAAACGGGGGCTTCCGCCCCCGTTTCTGTTTGCGACCGGATGACTGCCGGCCATCATTCCCACTCGATGGTCGCGGGCGGCTTGCCCGAGATGTCGTACACCACGCGGTTGATGCCGCGCACTTCGTTGATGATGCGATTGGACACCTTGCCCAGCAGTTCGTAGGGCAAATGCGCCCAGTGCGCGGTCATGAAGTCCTGCGTCTGCACCGCGCGCAGGCTGACAACCCACTCGTAGGTGCGGCCGTCGCCCATCACGCCGACCGACTTGACCGGCAGGAACACGGTGAACGCCTGCGAGGTCTTGTCGTACCAGCTCTTGCCGTCGGCATCCTTGGTATTGCGCAGCTCTTCGATGAAGATGGCATCGGCACGACGCAGCAGATCGGCATACTCGCGCTTCACTTCGCCGAGGATGCGCACGCCCAGACCGGGGCCGGGGAAGGGATGGCGGTACACCATGTCCGCCGGCAGGCCCAATGCCACGCCCAGTTCGCGCACTTCGTCCTTGAACAGTTCGCGCAACGGCTCCAGCAGTCTCAGGTGCAGGGACTCCGGCAGTCCCCCGACGTTGTGGTGCGATTTGATCGCATGCGCCTTCTTGGTCTTGGCGCCGGCGGATTCGATCACGTCCGGATAGATGGTGCCCTGCGCCAGCCACTTGGCGCTCTTGAGCTTGGCCGATTCGCGCTGGAACACCTCGACGAACTCGCGCCCGATGATCTTGCGCTTCTGCTCGGGATCGGTCACACCCGCAAGATGCTTCATGAATTCGCCGCTGGCATCCACATGCACGATCTTCATGTGCATGTTCTTGCCGAAGGTCTCCATCACCTGATCGCCTTCGTGCAGGCGCAGCAGACCGTTGTCCACGAACACACAGGTCAATTGGTCGCCGATGGCGCGGTGGATCAACGCCGCCGCCACCGAAGAATCCACACCGCCAGACAGACCGAGGATGACTTCTTCCTTGCCGACTTGCGCCTTGATCTTCTCCACCGCTTCGGCGATGTAGTCAGGCATGTTCCAGTCCTGGCCGCAGCCGCAGATGTCATGCACGAAGCGGCCGATGATGGCCTTGCCCTGATAGGTATGGGTGACTTCGGGATGGAACTGCACCGCGTAATAGCGGCGCGACTCATCCGCCATCGCGGCGAACGGCGTTGCCTCGTTCGAGGCGATGGCCGCGAATCCGGACGGCAGCGCCGTCACCTTGTCGCCGTGGCTCATCCACACGTCGAGCAGGCCGTGGCCCTGGGCGTTGGTCTTGTCCTGGATGCCGTCGAACAGTTTGGAGTGGCCGTGCGCGCGAATCTCGGCATAGCCGAACTCGCGCACCTTGCCGCTCTCCACCTTGCCGCCCAGCTGCGCCGCCATGGTTTGCATGCCGTAACAGATGCCGAACACCGGCACGCCCAGTTCGAACACCACGTTCGGCGCCTTGGGCGTCTCTTCCTCATATACGGAATTCGGTCCGCCCGACAGGATGATGCCCGCCGGGTCGAAGGCGCGGATGTCCGCCTCGCTCATGTCCCACGGATGCAGCTCGCAATAGACATGGGTCTCGCGCACGCGACGGGCGATGAGCTGGGTGTATTGGGAACCGAAATCGAGGATGAGGATTTTCTTGTGCATGTTAAGAACCTGAAGTGAGAAAAGAAAAAGGGAAAGAGCGGCTATTGAATTACCTTCACTCTTCCCCCTTCTCCCTTCCTGTGGTGTTAGTCAATGTGGTAGTTAGGCGCTTCCTTGGTGATCTGCACGTCGTGCACGTGCGACTCGCGGATACCCGCGGAGGTGATCTCCACAAATTCGGCCTTGGCATGCACGGTTGGAATGTCCGGGCAGCCGAGGTAACCCATGCTGGCACGCAGACCACCAAGCAGCTGGTGGATCACGGCCAGCACGCTGCCCTTGTAGGGGACACGGCCTTCAACGCCTTCCGGCACCAGCTTGTCCTGGTTGGAGACGTTGTCCTGGAAGTAACGGTCGCTGGAACCTTGCGCCATCGCGCCCAGACTGCCCATGCCGCGATAGGACTTGTAGGAACGGCCCTGGTACAACTCGATCTCGCCCGGCGCTTCTTCCGTTCCGGCGAACAGGCCGCCCAGCATCACGGCATGCGCGCCGGCAGCGAGGGCCTTGGAGATGTCTCCCGAGAAACGCACGCCGCCATCGGCAATCAGCGGCACATCGCTGTCGGCAAGTGCATCCGCCACGTTGGCGATTGCCGAGATCTGCGGCACCCCGATGCCTGCCACCATGCGCGTGGTGCAGATGGAACCGGGGCCGATGCCGACCTTGACGCCGTCCGCGCCGTGATCGACCAGCGCCTTGGCGGCGGCTGCGGTGGCGATGTTGCCGCCGATCACGTCGACTTGAGGAAAGTTCTTCTTGACCCACTGCACGCGGCCCAGCACGCCCTGCGAATGGCCGTGCGCGGTGTCCACCACCAGCACGTCCACGCCGGCCTCGACCAGCAGCGCCACGCGCTCTTCCGTGCCCTCGCCCACACCGACCGCGGCGCCGACGCGCAGACGCCCGAGTTCGTCCTTGCATGCCAGCGGGTGTTCGCTGGACTTGAGGATGTCCTTGACCGTGATGAGTCCGCACAACTCGAACGCATCGTTGACCACCAGCACGCGTTCGATGCGGTGCTTGTGCATCAGATGGCGCGCCTCGTCACGATTGGCGTTCTCCTTGACGGTGATGAGCCGCTCCCGCGGGGTCATGATATTGGTGATGGACTGGTCGAGATTGCTTTCGAAACGCAGGTCGCGGTTGGTCACGATGCCGACCACCTGCTTGCCTTGCAGCACCGGCAAACCGGAGATCTTGTACTGGCGGGTCAGATTGAGCACGTCGCGCACGGTCATGTTCGGCGCGATGGTGATAGGATCCTTCACCACGCCGCTCTCGAAGCGCTTGACCTTGGAGACTTGCGCCGCCTGCTCTTTGGCGGTCATGTTCTTGTGCACGATGCCGATGCCGCCCTCCTGCGCCAAGGCGATCGCCAGGCGCGCCTCGGTAACGGTGTCCATGGCTGCGGACAGCAACGGGATGTTCAGGGTGATGTTGCGGGTGAGCTGGGTGCGCAGGCTGACATCGCGCGGCAAGACATTGGAATGCGCCGGGAGCAGCAATACGTCGTCGAAGGTGAGGGCTTTTTGTGTGATACGCATGGGAACCTTCCTCTGCAAAGAGCGCATTATATCAAAACTTGCGCCGAGGCCGCACGGCGATTAGCCCCCCTTGCCCTTCCTGCCCATGACATAGATCAGGTATTCGAAGAAGACCTCGCACCAGCTCTGGTCGTTGTCCTTGAGCGTCATCAGCAACTTGTTCACTTCGCTGATCGGCCAGTTGGGGTTGAAGCGCACCAGCATCTCCTGCGAGTAGACCGGCAACAGCGCCCGCAGATTGACGCCCAGCTTGTTGATCTCCCTAAGCATCAGGGCAAGATCCTTGTCCGAATCAATCTCGGCAGTGATGTCGCCGTAGATCTTGGGGTGTTGCTTGGTGTATTCGATGAAATTGCTCAGCGTGTAGAAGAACTCGTTCCTGTTGTTTTCCGTCACGGAGTCACCCAGCACGAAAGGCAGCACGGACAACTCCAGCCAGTAGTACTTCAGCTTTGGATTCTTGCGCTTGCTGACTCCGATGTAGCCCTTCCGCGCCTGTGCCCGATGGATGCAGTCGTCAAGGATCAGCTTGTCGGAAGCGCGGGTCACCAGGTCAGCCTCCTGAAGCACGCTCGGCTCGACCAGAAAGAAGTCCGGAATGTCGTCGAACAACTTGCCGGAATTCTGGTGCGCCCGGTAATAGGAGCGAAACAGCCGAAGCACCATGTCCTGGTTCTTGTCCACCAGAAAGAAGTCCTGATTGATGCCTGTCGGCAATGGTATTTGTGACATTTCTGCTTGCGACCCCGCTGGTTGCCGTTCCATATCCTCCTGAATTCGGGAGGCAGAGACTGAATAGGGACGCTATCATAAATTGACGCGAGACAAATTAACAGCTAGTTTCACGACCATCATTTTCCGGAGGATGCCATGAAGCCCTTTCTTGCACTCATCGCGCTAGCGCTGCTCGCGCTGAATGCCCATGCCGGGCTGAACAAATGGGTAGATGAAGAAGGCAAAGTGCACTATTCGGACACCCCCCCGCCTGATGTAAAGACGCAGAGTGTTCGCAGCCTCTCGGGAAAAGGCCAGACGGAAGCCCCCGCCAGCTATTCACCCAAAAGCTATACGGAACGCGAGGCCGAACTGAAAAAGTCCAAGCTGGAAAAGGAAGAAGCTTCGAAAAAGAATGCGCAACAGGATGCTGCGGCCGAAACGAGAAAACGCAACTGCGAGACTGCCCGCCAGCATGCGCGCGCCCTCGAGGAAGGGGCTCGCGTCTACAATTATGACCAGAACGGTGAACGCGTCTATCTGGACGACGACGCGCGCACGCAGCGCTTGGAAGAAGCGCGCAAGACCATCAGCGCCGACTGCAACTAGGCAGCCACGGCGGCCTTGCCGCCGCTGTCCTCGCTCAGTTTCAACGCCTCTTCGATATCCACCGATACCACCTTGGAGACGCCGCGCTCCTGCATGGTCACGCCGATCAGCTGGTGCGCCATTTCCATGGTGATCTTGTTGTGGCTGATGTAAACGAACTGGGTCCTGTCCGACATCTTCTGGATCAGCTTGCACAGGCGTTCGGTGTTGGTGTCGTCCAGCGGTGCATCCACTTCGTCCAGCACGCAGAACGGCGCCGGGTTGAGCTGGAACAGCGAGAACACCAGGGCAATGGCAGTCAGCGCCTTCTCGCCGCCGGACAGCAGATGGATGGACGCGTTCTTCTTGCCGGGCGGATGCGCCATCACCTGCACCCCGCTGTCGAGGATCTCCTCCCCGGTCAGCACCAGTTTCGCATCGCCGCCGCCGAACAGCACCGGGAACAGCTCGGACAGGTGACGGTTCACCTCGTCGTAAGTCGCCATCAGCAGATCGCGTGATTCCTTGTCGATGCGGCGGATCGCGTCTTCTAGCGTCTCGATCGCCTCATTCAGGTCTTTCGCCTGCGCATCCAGATAGGTCTTGCGCTCCTGTGCCGACTGCAGCTCCTCCAGCGCCGCCAGATTCACCGCCCCCAGCGCGGTAATCTCGTTGGCCAGACGCGTCAGTTCGTTCTGCAGCCCGCCTGCCTTGGCGCCCTCGATCAGCGGCAGCAATGGCTCCTCGTCCACACCCTGCAACTGCTCCGCCCATTGCTCGAACTGGATGCGCGCTTCCTGTTCCTTCAGCGTGATCTCGCTCACCTTGTCGCGCAGCGGGTGCAGCTTCTGCTCGCAGGCCATGCGCTCCTGCTCCATGCGGTTCAGGTTCAGCGTGGCATGTTCCAGCGTGTTGCGCGCCTCGGCCAGCGCCTGCTCGTTCACCTGGCGCTGCTGCAGCACCTCCTGCAACTGGTGATCCGCATCGCCCTCGCTCAGGTTCGCCAGTTCGTTGCGGCTGTGGGCCAGCGCTTCTTCCAGTTGCGTCAGCGTCTCGCCCTGCTGCTTCAGGTTCTGTTCCAGGTCGCTCAGTTTCTCGGCACAGGTCTTGGCGAAGAAGCGCGCCTCCTGCAACTCGTGCTGCGCCCTCTGTACGCGGTCGCGTTGTTCGCGCAACAGATCGTCCTGCATACCTGACTGCTGCCGGGCCTGGTCGCTTTCCATCTGCTGCGACGCAAGCTGTTCGCGCTGGACCGCCATCTGTTCAGCGATCCCATCCATCTGGCGCTGTTCGTTGTTCACGCGCTCGGCCAGCTCTTCCAGCTCCTGCGCGATCTGCACGTTGCGCTCCTGGGTGCGCTCGTTGGCCTGGGTCAGCTTCAGGATCTGCATCTGCAGACTGTGCTGGCGCTGCTGCAGGTCGTTGCTGGTGTGGCGCAGCGGCGCGATGCGCCCTTCCACGGCATGGTAAGCCTCTTCGGCCAGCACCGACTGCTGCTTGCCCTGCTCCAGCGCCGCGTTGCGCTGCTCCGCCTCCTGCTGCAACTGGTCGATCTCGCGCTGGCGCGCCAGTACGCCGTGCAGCGTGCTGTCCGGCGCATGGAACAGCACACTGTGCGCGCCGACCAGATGGCCTTGCGGCGTCACCAGCCATGCGCCCGCAGGCAGGGTATTGCGTTGGGCCAGCGCCTCGCTCAGGGTCGCCACGGCATAGACGCCCGCCAGCCAATCCTCCACCACCGGCGCGGCCTGCGTATCCTGGCAGCGCACATAGTTCGCCAGTGGCGTCAAACCGGGCTGCAGCGCGGAATTGTTCGAGCGGCTGCCATCCGCCGCATATACCGCCAGCTTGGCGGGCGGCGCATCGTTCCAGCCGGCCGCATCTTCCAGGCGCGGCAGCGCCAGCGCGTTGATGCGCTCGCGCAACACCGCTTCCAGCGCGTCTTCCCAACCCTGCTCGATGCGGATGGACTGCCACAGGCGCGGCGCGCTATCCAGCTGGTGTCGCGCCAGCCATGCTTTCAGGTTCTTGTCGTTGTCGAGCTGCGCCTGCAACTGCTGCAAAGCATGCAAGCGCGCTTCGGTCTGCGCCAGCTTGCGCCCCAGTTCCTGCACGGCATCGCGCTGCTTGCGGCGCTCGGCATCGGCCAGCGGCAGGCGCTCCTGCAACTCCTGCAACTGCTGCTGCTGCATCTCGTATTCGACCTGCATCTCGGCCAGCTGCTGCTGCGCCTGCGCCAGCCCTTCATGGTCGGCCTGCGGCAGGTTGTCGCGTTCCAGCATCAGACGCGAACGGCGACTGTCCAATTGCTGCACATTACCCTGCACATGGCCGCGCTGGGTCTCGAAGATCTGCAACTGTTGCTGGATCAGCATCTGTTCGCGCTGCATCGCATTGAGACGCTCCTGCGCCACACGCGCCGCCTCTTCGACCTGCGGCAGGCTCTGCGCCTCGACCTCGCTGCGGTTCTCGCACGTCGCAACGCGCACCGCGGCATCTTCCTGTTGCTGCTGCCAGTGCGTGCGCAGGGTGCGCAGGCCCTGCAGCTGCGTCTGCTGCTGCGCGATCTGGCGTTCGCCGTTCTGGATCTGCTGCGACAGGCGGTTGCGCTGCTCGATCAGGAACGCTATCTGCTGTTCCAGCCGCGCCACTTCGGCATTGCTCGCGTACAGCTCGCCCTGTCTGGCATGCAAGGCATCGGACAGGCCGAAATGCTCGCTGCGCGCCGTTTCCAGTTTGCTTTCCACTTCGCGCAGTTTGGCGATCTCGGCTTCCAGGTCGTTCCTAGTCTTCTCCACCTGTTGTGCGAAACGCGCACGGCGCGCCTCGGCTTCCTGCTTGTTCACCAGCCACAGCAGGCGCTGCGTGGTCTCGCGCCGTGCTTCCAGTTCGCGGTAGGTCTTGGCCACCTCGGCCTGTTCGCCCAGGTGCACCAGTTGCTTGTCGAGTTCCTGCAGAATGTCGGACACGCGCAGCAGGTTGTCGCGCGTGTCGCCCAGGCGCAGCTCGGTCTCGCGCCGGCGGTCGCGGTATTTGGACACGCCAGCCGCCTCTTCGAGGAATACCCGCAGTTCCTCGGGCTTGGCCTCGATGATGCGCGAGATCATGCCCTGCTCGATGATGGCGTAGGCGCGCGCGCCGACGCCGGTGCCGAGGAAGATGTCGGTGCTGTCCTTGCGGCGGACGTTCTGGTTGTTGATGTAGTAGTTGGAATCGCCGTCGCGCTGCAGCATGCGCTTGATGGATATTTCGGCATAGGTCGACCATTGCCCGCCGACCTTGCCCAGAGAGTTGTCGAACACCAGTTCGACGCTGGCGCGCGCCACTGGCTTGCGCGTGCCAGCCCCGTTGAAGATCACGTCCTGCATGGATTCGCCGCGCAGGGCGGAGGCACGGGATTCGCCCAGCACCCAGCGCAGGGCATCGATCACGTTGGATTTGCCGCAGCCGTTGGGGCCCACGATACCCACCAGCTGTCCCGGCAGCGCAATGTGGGTGGGATCAACGAAAGACTTGAAACCGGCTAACTTGATATGTGCAAGGCGCAATTTGATTCCGGCTGGCGATATAATGCGCGCCATTCTAACCGAAGCCGGACACCTCACCAAATGACCACCCAACCCACCAAGACTCTAGAGACGTTCCCGAATCCGCAGCCCGGACGCGATTACCACATCCACATGGAGATCCCGGAATTCACCTGCCTGTGCCCCAAGACCGGCCAGCCGGACTTCGCCACCCTGATCCTGGACTACATCGCCGACGAAAAGTGCGTGGAACTGAAGAGCCTGAAGTTGTACATCTGGTCGTTCCGCAACGAGGGGCATTTCCATGAGGATGTGACCAACCGCGTGCTGGACGACCTGGTCGCCGCCACCCAGCCGCGCTTCATGCGCCTCACGGCCAAGTTCTATGTGCGCGGCGGCATCTTCACCAACGTCGTGGCCGAGCACCGCAAACCGGGCTGGCAACCCGCACCGCGCATCGAACTGAGCCAGTTCGAGACGCAATCCAACACGCGCGGCTAGCAGCCGCCCCCGTTCTGGCGCAGCGCGGTGCGCCAGCATTCGTCCAGGTTCGCCTCCACCATCGCAACGACCCTGCCATCCAGCTTGTGATTTTCCACCTGCTGCCTGAGGTTGACCAAAATGGCCTGTGGCTCCATCGGCCCGCGGTAGGGGCGCTCCTGGGCGAGCGCCTGAAACACGTCCGCCACCGCGATGATGCGCGCCTCCAGCGAGATCTCGCTGTCCTTCGTTTCGTACGGGTAGCCCGTACCGTCCACCCGCTCGTGATGCTGGTACGCCCACAGGCTCACCTGCTCCAGCCCGCGGATGTTCTTCAGGACGCTGTAGGTGTCGAAGCTGTGGCGGCGCATGGTGATGACCTCGGCGTCGGTCAGATGGTCCCGTTTCTCCAGCAATTCGTCCGGGACCCGCAGCTTGCCGATGTCATGCAACAAGCCGGCTAGTTCCAGCATCTCGCAGGTCTCTTCCGGCAGCCCGAACAAGCCGCCGAGGTAGCGCGCCAGGTGGGCGACACCGTCGGAATGCTGCTTGGTGTAATGACTCTTCGCGTCGACGATGCACGAGAAGACGTGGACCAGGCTGCGCAACTCGGGGAACTCCAGGGTGCGGTCCGGAAAATGCGACAGCCAGGTGGCCACATAGCCGTTGACATGCTCCCCTTCCAGCGCGAACCAGAACGCCTCCGAGTGGGAGACCTCCATCATGGCGTCCACCAGTTCCGGACAGAACCAGTCGCCGCGCCGCTCGAATATCTTGCGCCTGATCTCGTCCTTGCCCAACAGGATGTCGCTTTCGCTCTGCATGTGCGCGAGGGTCAGCACATCCATGCGATCCGCCATGTAGATGCAATTCGCATGCAGCTTCACCTCCAGCGGGAGGTCGAGATCCTTGAGTTCAGACCAGTGCGTGTGGTGGTACAGCACCGTGCTCGACAGATGCTCCAGCAAGGGACAACCGGCCAGCAGTTCCGCACCGGTCCGGCAGTGCTCTGCCTCGTGCTCCCATTCCATCTGCGCCAGCTTGGCGTGCACCGTCGTCTTGGACACCCCGCTGTCGTGCAGGATCGCCGCCTGGAACAGGTCGTCCTGCCGCGCACCGCTCCAGCCCAAGTGTTTGGCGCACTCCGACGCGATGAAGGCCACGCGCTTGCCGTGATGGATGTGCGTCACCCCCACCAGGTCCAGAGCATCGGACAGGGAATAGACGGCTTCATGCAGATTGATGTTGTAGGTGGACATTCCGGCCCCTGACTTGTATTTCGTGCCTAAATAAATGAAGAATCAGAGCGACTTGCGCCCCGACGAGCGGCCACCCATTATGCATCCTGCGCGGCAGAAATAGGCATGACTCTCATGTGCGGCCGCTCTTTCAAGGCGGCCTCGAAATCCTGCAGCGGCAGCGGCCGGCCGAACAGATAACCCTGGAAAGCGTGGCAGCCGCGCAGATCGAGGAACTCGCGCTGCTCCTCGGTCTCCACGCCCTCCGCGATGACGTTCAGCCCCAGCATCTCGCTCATGGCGATGATGGTCTGCACGATGGCGGCATCGTTCGGATCGTTGGCGATATCGCGCACGAAGGACTGGTCGATCTTGATCTGATCCAGCGGCAGCAGTTTCAGATATTGCAGCGAGGAGTAGCCCGTACCGAAATCGTCCATCGAGAAACCCACCCCCATCAACCGCAGCTCGCGCATCTTGGCGATGGTATCGTCGACGTTCTTCAGCACGATGCTTTCGGTCAATTCGAGCTTGAGCAGCGCGGGCCTTGCTCCCGTCTCCACCAGGGCGCGCTGCACCTGGGTGACGAAATCCGGGCGGCGAAACTGCTTGGCGCTGACATTCACGGCCAGCGTCAGGTTGCGCGTCAGTTCATCGCCCTGCCACGCCTTGAGCTGGGCACACGCGGTCTGCAGCACCCACAGGCCAATGGGAACGATGAGGCTGGTCTCTTCGGCCAGCGGGATGCACTTGGCCGGCGGGATGAAGCCGCGCTGCGGATGCTGCCAGCGCAG
The DNA here is from genome assembly GCA_052039615.1 of Sideroxyarcus sp. Taxonomy (GTDB): domain Bacteria; phylum Pseudomonadota; class Gammaproteobacteria; order Burkholderiales; family Gallionellaceae; genus Sideroxyarcus. Next base: position 13,449 of record JBQGEN010000117.1, read on the forward strand.
CAGCGCTTCCGCCCCCAACGGCCGGTTCAGGCTATCCATCTGGATCTGGTAGTACAGACACAGCTGTTTGCGCTCGAGCGCGTGCCGCAGCTCCTCCTCGAGTTCGGCGCGCGCCTCGATGGCAGCCTGCATCAACGGGTCATAGAAACGGATGGTGTTGCGCCCGGCGGTCTTGGCCTGATACATCGCGGTGTCGGCGTGCTTCAGCACATCGTCCAGGCCTTGCTGATGCCCGCGGAACAGCACGACACCGATGCTGGGCGTGGTGTGCTGAATGTGGCTGGTCAGCTGGTAAGGCTGGCTCAAGGCGGCGCGTATCTTTTCGGCGACCATATCCGCCTGCGCCGCCGCTTCATCCGCGACGGCACTCAGGGCGTCCAGCACCACCACGAACTCGTCGCCGCACAGACGGGAAACGGTGTCTACGTCGCGCACGCATTAATTGAGCAGCTTCGCCACTTCGTTCAATAGCTGTTCGGTGGAAAGCAGATCCTTTTCCGAATTGCCGGGCCGAATGTCGTAGTACCGGATGATGCCGTTCTTATCGATGATAATGTATGCCCGCTTCGCTGTAAGTCTTGGTTCATCTAGGACGCCGTAGGTTCTTAACATCTTGTGAACTACAGTAACGTC
>JBQGEN010000118.1:0-5971 GCA_052039615.1 Sideroxyarcus sp.
AACGAACAACGCGTCAAGAAAATCGTAGCTGAGCAACTGGGTGTGAACGAGTCCGAAGTCAAGAACGAGTCTTCCTTTGTGAACGACCTGGGCGCCGACTCTCTGGATACCGTGGAACTGGTTATGGCCTTGGAAGAAGAATTCGGCGTTGAGATCCCTGACGAAGATGCAGAGAAGATCACCACCGTGCAACAAGCGCTCGACTACGTCAACGCGCATTCCAAGTAATTTTAGTCTTACCTAATCGTTTCTTTCCGTAGCGGAGTCCAGTTTGGCTAGGCGTAGAGTCGTAGTGACCGGCTTGGGTGCGATTACACCCGTCGGTATCGGGGTTGCCGAAACATGGCAAAACATCGTGGCAGGCAAATCCGGTATCGGGCGTATCACGCGCTTCGATCCCAGCGCCTTCGCCTGCCAGGTGGCAGGCGAAGTCAAGGGGTTCGATGTGACCCAATACCTTCCCCCCAAGGATGCGCGGCGCATGGATCGCTTCGTCCATTTCGGCCTCGTCGCCGGGATGGAAGCGTTCAAGGACTCCGGGCTGGTGGTGACGGAACAGAACGCCGAACGCATCGGCGTGTGTATCAGCTCTGGCATCGGCGGCCTGCCGATGATCGAAGAGACGCACAACGACTATCTCGCGGGCGGCCCTCGCAAGATATCGCCGTTCTTTATTCCCGGCACCATCATCAACATGATCTCCGGCAACCTGTCCATCATGTATGGACTGAAGGGGCCGAACTTCTCCGTGGTGACGGCCTGTACTACTGGCACGCACAGTATCGGCGAGTCCGCGCGCATCATCGAGTACGGTGACGCAGACGTGATGATCGCCGGCGGCGCCGAATCGACCATTTCGCCTTTGGCGGTCGGCGGCTTTTCCTCCGCCAAGGCATTGTCCACCCGCAACGACGACCCTGCTACATCCAGCCGCGCCTGGGACAAGGACCGCGATGGCTTTGTGATGGGCGAAGGTGCAGGCGTACTGGTGCTGGAAGAGTACGAGCACGCCAAGGCACGCGGTGCCAAGATCTATGCCGAGCTCTCCGGTTACGGCATGAGCGCCGACGCATACCACATTACTTCACCCAGTACGGATGGTCCGAAACGCAGCATGATCAATGCGCTGCGCAATGCCGGCTTGAATCCGGAGCAGGTGGACTACATCAATGCGCATGGCACGTCGACCCCGGTAGGCGACAAGAACGAAACCGAAGCGATCAAGCTTGCCTTCGGCGACCATGCCAAGAAATTGGTGGTGAGTTCCACCAAGTCGATGACCGGTCACTTGCTGGGCGGGGCGGGCGGTATCGAATCGCTGTTCTGCGTGCTGGCGATCCATGATCAAATTGCTCCTCCTTCCATTAACGTCTTTGAACAAGATCCGGAGTGCGATCTGGACTACTGTATCAATACGGCGCGCAAGATGAAGATCGATGTGGCGATTAACAACAATTTCGGCTTCGGCGGAACCAACGGCTCACTGGTATTCCGCAAGGTTTGATTTCACGCCGTGATGCTGGTCAATGGCGCGCCGGGCAGCACGATCAACGCAGCAGACCGCGGCTTGGCCTATGGCGATGGGGTGTTCCGCACCCTGCGCCTGCAGACCGGGCGACCTGTCAGTTGGGTACGCCAGTATGCCAAGTTGCAGCATGACTGCACTGCCTTAAATATCCCCTGTCCTTCCGCCTCTGTGCTTTCCGGTGAGTTGCAGCAACTGGGAAAGGCTCAGGCGGACGGCATCGCCAAGATCATCATTACGCGCGGCGTCTCGGTCAGAGGCTATGCTCCTGCAGCACAACCCGAAACGAACCGCATTGTCAGCATCGCCCCGGCTTACAACTATCCCGCAGAATATTCCCGGCAGGGCGTCAAAGTGCATATCTGCGAGCTGCGCCTAGGGCATCAACCCTTGCTGGCCGGGATCAAGCACCTCAATCGTCTGGAAAACGTGCTCGCCGCCAGCGAATGGCAGGACCAGGACGTGCCGGAAGGTCTGCTGAGCGATATCTCCGGCCATGTCATTTCGGGCACGCGCAGCAACTTGTTCATGCTGAAAGGCAATATGCTTCACACCCCGAACCTGTCACGTTGCGGCGTGGCCGGCGTGCAGCGCGACCGGGTGATGGACTGGGCAAAACAACATGATGTGGCCTGCAAGGTGGCCGATCTGACTATGGAAGAATTGGCGCAGGCCGACGAGATATTCCTGGTGAACAGTGTATTTGGACTGTGGCCGGTACGCGAACTTGCCGGATACCGCCGTACCCAGCACACTGCGGCATGGAAGATACAGGAATGGTTGAGCGATGAAAGTCATTAAGGAATTGTTGCTGTGGTTGGTGTTCTTGCTGGTCATCGTGGCAGGTTTGTTCGCCTACTACGCGAACAGCGCGCTGCCGCTGGAGCGCGTCCCGTTCGAATTCTCCCTGAAGAAGGGTACCAGCCTGAAAAGCGCCGCACACCAGCTCAAGGAAGCAGGGGGGCTGGACAGCGAATGGTTGTTCGTCCTGCTGGCGCGCGGCCTGGGGCAAGCCGGACAGATCAAGCCGGGCAACTATCAGCTGGACCGCGAGGTCTCGCCGCTCGAATTGCTGAACATCATCAGCAAGGGGCGCGTCACACAAAGCTCCCTGACCATCATAGAAGGCTCGACATTCAAGGAGTTGAGAGCATCACTGAACAACAATCCTACGCTGCGCCACGACAGCGCGCTGTTGTCGGACGCGGATATCCTCAAGCGCATTGGCGCCAACGAGACCACTGCAGAGGGCCTGTTCTTCCCCGACACCTATAATTACGCCACCGGCAGCAGCGACCTTATCGTGCTGAAGCGCGCATATCAGCTGATGCAGCGGCACCTGCAGAGCAGCTGGGAAAAACGGGATGCCGATCTGCCGTTCAACACGCCATACGAGGCGCTGATCCTGGCCTCCATCGTGGAAAAAGAGACGGGACAACCGAGCGACCGTCCCATGATCGCCTCGGTTTTCATCAACCGCCTGCGCAAGAACATGCGCCTGCAGACCGAACCCACCGTGATCTACGGCATGGGCGACAAGTTCGACGGCAACTTGCGCAGGCGCGACCTGACAAGTGATACTCCATACAATACCTACACGCGCAACGGCCTGACGCCCACGCCGATCGCCTTGCCAGGCCTGGCTGCCATCCAGGCAGCGCTGCATCCGGCTCCCAGCCGCGCCCTGTATTTCGTGGCGCGCGGCGACGGTACCTCGCAGTTCTCGAACAACCTGATCGACCACAACAATGCGGTCAACCGCTACCAGAAGAAATGACCCAGGCTAAATTCATTACATTCGAAGGCGTGGATGGGGCAGGGAAGAGCACCCATCTGGAGTGGTTCACCAACGCGTTGCGCCAGCGCAGCATCGACCTGCTGGTGACGCGCGAGCCTGGCGGCACGCCGCTGGGCGAACGCCTGCGCGAGATATTGCTGAACCAGCCGATGCACGCAGAAACCGAGGCGATGCTGATGTTCGCCGCGCGCCGCGAGCACGTGGAGCAGGTCATCCGCCCAGCCTTGCAGCGCGGTACCTGGGTCATCTCGGACCGTTTCAGCGATGCCAGCTTCGCCTACCAGGGCGGGGGCAGGGGGGTGCCGCTGGCCAAGCTGGAGCAACTGGAACAATGGGTGCATGCCGACCTGCAACCCGACCTGACCCTGCTGTTCGACATCCCGATCGAGGTCGCGCGCCAGCGCCTCGCCAATAACGTGAGCCTGGATCGTTTCGAGCAGGAGCGCGGCGAATTCTTCGAGCGCGTGCGCCAGGCCTACCTCGCCAGAGCCGCGAAAACGCCGCAGCGTTTCGCCGTCATCCGCGCCGAAAAGACCATGGCTGAAGTTCAACAGCAGCTGGCGGACATCGTCGCAACGCTTTGAAATGAAATCACTCTATCCATGGCAGACCGAATCGTGGCAAGCCCTGCAAGCGCTGCGCAGCAGACTGCCGCATGCACTGTTGCTGAAGGGCGCGCAAGGCATCGGCAAGTTCGATCTGGCCATGAATTTCGCCCGGTCGCTGCTGTGCGAGCAGCCATTGGACAACGGCATGCCCTGCCAGAAATGTGATTCCTGTCATTGGTTCGAGCAGGAAAGCCATCCAGATTTCCGCCTCATCCAGCCGGATGCGCTGGCTGCGGAAGAGGGCGAAGAAAAGTCTGGCGGCAAGAAACCGTCGCGCGAGATATCGGTGGACCAGATACGCGACCTGGCGAGCTTCGCCAACCTGTCAGCTCACTGCGGCGACTATCGCGTGGTGGTCATCCACCCGGCCGAAGCGATGAACAACAATGCCGCCAACTCCCTGCTCAAGACGCTGGAAGAACCTACCGGCAAGTTGTTGTTTCTGCTGGTGGCGCACAAACCGCAACAATTGCTGCCGACCATCCTGAGCCGTTGTTTGACGTTCACCGTGCATACTCCTACCCGCGAGGCCGGTGCGGCCTGGCTCGCCCAGCAAGGCGTGAAGAATCCAGAACACGCGCTGGCCCAGACCGGTTTCGCTCCTTTGCAGGCGCTGGACTGGGCAGAGTCGGGCGAGGGCGCAGAAGAGCGCAGCATACTGCTGGCCGCCATCCGCCAGCCGGCGAAACTGGATGCCTTGGCGTTGGCCGACAGTCTGCAGCGTAGCGCTCCGGTGCATGTCATTCATTGCCTGCAGCAATGGTGTCACGACTTGGCCAGCGCAAAACTGGCCGGTTCCGTGCGTTATTTCCCGGAGCAGGCCGAGGCTATCGTCAAACTGGCTGGCGGCGTTCCCTCGTTAGCGCTAATGCGTTTCCAGAAGGAATTGCTGGAGGCCCGCCGCTCCGCTTTCCATCCCCTCAACCCCAAGCTGGCGCTCGAATCCCTGTTGTTGTCCTATCGACAGTTGTTCGCTGCCTGAGTAACCCATGTTCATCGATTCGCATTGCCACCTCAATTTCCCCGGACTGGCGGAAGACCTGGACGCCGTTTTCGCCAACATGCGTGCCAATGAGGTCACCCATGCGCTGTGCGTCTCGGTCGACCTGGCGAGCTTTCCGCAGGTGCTGGAACTGGCCGAACGCCATGACAACCTGTATGCCTCGGTGGGCGTGCATCCTGATTACGAACTAGAGGTCGAGCCGACCCAGGCTGAACTGGTGCGTCTGGCGCAGCATCCCAAAGTCATCGCCATCGGCGAGACCGGGGTCGATTACTACCGCCTGACCGGCGACCTGGAATGGCAACGCGATCGTTTCCGCACCCACATCCGTGCCGCCAGGGAATGCGGCAAACCGCTCATCATCCACACCCGGTCGGCCGCAGCAGACACCTTGCGTATCATGGCCGAGGAAGATGCCGGGAGCATCGGCGGCGTGATGCACTGTTTCACCGAGAATCTGGAGGTCGCCCGTGCCGCGATCGAGCTAGGATTCCATATCTCTTTCTCCGGCATCCTGACTTTCAAGAATGCGACCATCATCAAGGAGGTCGCGCAGAACATTCCGCTCGAAAAGATCCTGATCGAGACCGACTCGCCGTACTTGGCGCCAACTCCGTACCGCGGGAAAACCAACCAACCGGCTTACGTAAAGCACGTGGCCGAAGAGATCGCCAGACTGCGTAACATCACGCTGGAAGAAGTGGGCGTGGCGACCACCCGGAATTTCAATAGATTGTTCCTGAAGCGGTCGTAACTGACTGAACGTGAATAAGAAGATGCGCCGGAATTGGGGGCTGCTTTGCCATCCCGATATTTCTCGTGTGCGCATAATGTATAGGTCGTAAGCCCGATTTCATTGGGTTTTCAGCGAGTTGGGCGACTTTTTTAACCTGCGAAACTATACCGAGTTTTGCCATGTTCATGATTTTCCGACTCCCTGTAAAGTAAATTTGCGTTTTCATACCACCCTCAAGTCCGGCTTTTTGGGCGCTCTCCGGCGCATCTGAGGCCCCCTGCGGCCCTCCGTGACCGTGTAC
>JBQGEN010000119.1:0-7314 GCA_052039615.1 Sideroxyarcus sp.
CTGCTGGGGTAAACGAATATGCCGATCAAACATCCCAACCTCAAACTCGCCCGACTCAGCGATGCGCTGCCCGCATGGACGGGCGAGATACAGCCGGATGATCTGTACGATATCTGTCTGGGCGTGCGTGAGGGCGGTGGCCGGCTGGTGGCGCTGTGGGGCAGCGATGCTCGTCGGCAGGGGCATGGATTTGTATTGCACGTGGTGCTGATCAACGAGACCGGTCTGGTCTGCCTCGATGTGCCTCTCCCGGTCGAGCAGCCGGCCTATCCCGATATCAGCCGCATCTTCCCCGCGGCCAACCGCATGCAGCGCGCAGCCTACGATCTGCTCGGCATTTACGCGCACGAAGGCCGCGACCACCGCAAATGGCTGCGCCATGGCGCCTGGCACAGCGGTAGCTTCCCCCTGCGCAAGGATTTCGACGCGACGGCGAGCCGCACGCATGATGCGGACGCCTATCCCTTTGTGCCGGTGGAAGGGCAGGGCGTGCACGAGATCCCGGTGGGACCGGTGCATGCGGGCATCATCGAACCGGGCCACTTCCGTTTTTCCATCATCGGCGAGCGCGTGCTGCGCCTCGAAGAGCGCCTCGGCTACACGCACAAGGGCATCGAGAAGCGCTTCGAGAGCATGAGCCTGCAGCAGGGCGCAAAGCTGGCCGGGCGCGTCAGCGGCGACAGCACCGTGGCCTATGCCTGGGCGTATGCGATGGCGGCGGAATGCATCGCCAAGGTGGCGCCGACCAAGCGTGCGCTGTGGCTGCGCGCGCTGCTGCTGGAGCGCGAGCGCGTCGCCAATCATCTGGGCGATCTCGGCTACCTCGGAAACGACGTCGCGCTGTCCTTCGGCTTCGCCCAGTTCTGGATACTCAAGGAACAAGTGCTGCGCAACAATGCCGCGCTGTTCGGCCATCGCTACCTGATGGACAAGATCGTGCCCGGCGGCGTCGCGGTAAACCTCGATGCCGCGGGCAAGCGCGTGATCGAGGAGGAGTGTGCCATGCTGGAGCGCGAGGTGCGCATCCTGCGCGCCATCTACGACGAGCATGCCGGGGTGCAGGATCGCTTCATCGCCACCGGGCGCGTCGAGCCCAAGCTGGCCGCGCAGCTCGGCCTGTGCGGCCTGGCTGGCCGTGCCAGCGCACAGGCCTGGGACGCGCGCGTGCAGTTCGCCTGCGCGCCGTACGACAAGCTCGACGTGAAGATGGCGACCTACCGCAACGGCGACGTCGCCGCGCGCGTCATCGTGCGCTTCGACGAGCTGTTCGAATCGCTGCGTCTGCAGCGCGAGATATTGGCCAACCTGATCTACGAAGACGAAGCGCCGACGCTGCTCGAAAAGCTGCCTGCCAACGGCTTCGGCATCGGCATGGTGGAAGGCTGGCGCGGCGAAGTGATGGTGGCGATCCATACCGATGACAAGGGAAACCTCACGCGCGTGCACCCGCACGATCCCTCGTGGCAGAACTGGCCGCTGCTGGAACATGCCGTCATCGACAACATCGTGCCCGATTTCCCGCTGATCAATAAATCGTTCAACCTTAGTTACTCGGGGCAGGATCTCTGATGTACCAGATACTGAAACAGATCATCAGAGCCGGCATCAAGACCGAGACGCCGCCGCAAGCGAACGAAGCGATGCGCCTGATCGAGCAGCGCCTGCAGCAGGAGATACTGGACGTGTTCGGCGGCGCGCTCTCCATCCGCCAGGTCGATGCCGGTTCGTGCAATGGTTGCGAACTGGAGATCCATGCGGTCAACAACGCCTATTACAACATCGAGGGACTGGGCATCAAGTTCGTCGCCAGCCCGCGCCATGCCGACCTGCTGCTGGTCACCGGTCCCGTTTCGCGTCACATGGAAGAAGCGCTCAAGCGCACCTACGACGCCACGCCGGAACCCAAGCTGGTGGTGGCGGTCGGCGAATGCGCCTGCGGCGGCGGCATCTTCTGCCCGGATGGTGCCGGCGCGGGCGAAAACTACGCCACCTGCGGCAAGGTCGCCAACGTCATCCCGGTGGATGTGGCGGTGAGCGGCTGCCCGCCGACGCCGACTGCCATCCTGCAGGGCATACTCACCGCGATCAGCGCGAAAAAATAGTGGGCGCGCGCGCGCCCTGCATGGCCCGCGAACAGGACTCATCGGGAGGAACGATGCGCAAATTGTCTGATTACGTCGAGATGGCTGCAAGCGAATATTGGCAAGAGACTGGCCAAGCAGAGCTGGCCCCGCTCTGGATCGCCGAATTCTTTCAGGACTGCGGCGTGCTGGATGATCACCCGCAGCAGGACCTGGTCGCCTTCCACGCTCTGGTGCAGAAAGCGCTGACCTTGCACATCGAACGGGAGAAAAAACTGGAGCGCCTGAAACCGGGCGGATCCAGAGGGCGCTAACGCCGTTTCCGACTGCCGCTTGCTGGCCGTCGGCCGTCCCCATTCCGGAACGTTCTTCAATCGCGCTGTCCGATTTGCGGTTTCTGCCGACAACCCGTAAGATAGCAATCACTTACTATCTGCGGAGGCCGTCATGTCCGGGCAAAAGATCAAACTGCTGGTGCTGGGAACGATGGTGCTCGCGCTGTTCGCGTGGGTCATCATGACGCGGGGGCCGCTGGCGCCGGTCAAGGTCACGGTGGCGCAGATGCAGACCGGCGAGCTGAAGAACAGCGTGTTCGGCGTGGGCACGGTGCAGGCGCGGCATCGCCACGATCTGGCGCCGACCATGACCGGCAGGGTGAAAAGTGTGTTGGTGGATCAGGGCGACCTGGTCAGGGCCGGACAGGTGCTGGCCGAGATGGATCCGGTCGATCTGGACGAGAAGCTGGCGGCGGCCCGACGCGTGGTGGAGCGTTCGCGCAATGCGATCCTGGCGGCAGAGGCACAACTGGGCGAGGCGCAGAGCCGGCTCAAGACCGTCGAAGCGACCTTGGCGCGTTATCGGGAACTGCGCAGTGGCGGCTTCGTCAGCCAGGAGATGTTCGACGCAAAATTACACGAACAGAACGCGGCCAGGTCGGCGACGGCCGGCGCTGCGGCGAATCTGGCTGCCGCGCGCGAGGAACATGCGAGGGCCCAGGCCGAGCTGCGCGGCATCGGCAAGGCACGCGCGCAGACGCAACTGATCAGCCCGATAGACGGCATTGTCACGCTGCGCCGCATCGAACCGGGCAGCACCGTGGCCGGCGGCCAGCTCGCGCTGCAGGTGGTCGATCCCGCCGAACTGTGGGTCGAGACGCGCATCGCGCAGCAGCAGGCCGGGCAGGTGCGCGCCGGTCAATCGGCGCAGATCGTGCTGCGTTCCCGGCCGCATACGCCGGTTGCAGGCAAGGTGGCGCGCGTGGACCGGGTGAGCGATGCGGTGACCGAGGAGCGCATCGTCAATGTCACGCTCGATGTGCCGGACGCCAGTCTCGGCGAGTATGCCGAAGTCACCATCGCGCTGCCGCGCCTGGATCAGGCGCGCAGCCTTCCCAGTGCCGCCGTGAAGACCGTGGACCAGCGGACCGGCGTGTGGGTGCTGCAGGACGGCGCGGTGCACTTTAAACCGGTGCGAATCGGACTCGCCACCCTCGACGGGCGCAGCCAGGTGCTGGACGGGCTGGGCGACGGCGAGACGGTGATCGTGCACAGCCAACAGCCGATGCGCGACGGCCTGAAGGTGAAAGTGGTGGACGCGCTGGTGCGGGGCTGAGCCATGATCAACCTGGCGGGGCGCGACATCCTGCACGGCTGGGGGAAGTTCGTCTTCACCGGCGTCGGGCTGGGGCTGCTGATCGGCGTGACGCTGACCATGGCCGGCGTGTATCGCGGCATGGTGGATGATGCGCGCGTGCTGATCGAGAACGCGGGCGCGGACCTGTGGGTGGTGCAGCAGGACACGCTGGGGCCGTATGCCGAACCGTCCAGCGTGCGCGACGACGTGGCGCGCGACCTGCTCGGGCTGCCCGGCATCCGCGAGGCCGGCAACGTCACCTACCTGACCATGCAGATGCGCCATGCGGGCAAGGACGTCCGCGTGATGGTGGTCGGCTTCGAGCGCGGCAAGCCGGGCGAACCCGGCTATCTGGTGGCGGGGCGTCCGGTCACGCGCACGCATTACGAGGCGGTGGCCGACATCAGGGCCGGACTGGCGCTGGGCGAGCGCGTCCGGATACGCCGCCACGAATACACGGTGGTCGGCCTCACGCAGCGCATGGTCTCGTCCAGCGGCGACCCGATGGTCTTCATCCCGTTGCAGGACGCGCAGGAAGCGCAGTTCCTGAAGGACAACGACGCGCTGCTCAACGAGCGCGCGCGCACCGCCGCCAATCCGGTATTCAACCGCCCCGGCGTGCTGGAGGCGGTGCAGGCCAGCCAGACTTCCAGCCATCTGGTGAACGCGATCCTGGTGCGCACCGCGCCGGGCGAGGAAGCGGCGGTGGCCGCGCAGATCGAGCGCTGGAAACACCTGCAGGCCTACACCAAGCCGCAGATGGACGAGATCCTGGTGGCGCGCTTGATCGCCACCTCGTCCAAACAGATATTCATGTTCCTGGTGATCCTGGCCGTGGTCAGCGCGGCCATCGTCGCCTTCATCATCTACACCATGACGCTGAACAAGGTGCGCGAGATCGCGGTGCTGAAACTGATAGGCGCGACCAACCTCACCATCAGCGGCATGATCCTGCAGCAGGCGCTGGGCCTTGGGCTGATCGGTTTCATGGTGGGCAAGCTGTCCGCCACGCTGTGGGCGCCGCTGTTCCCCAAGTTCGTGCTGCTGCTGCCGGGCGACGCGGTGACCGGCTTTATTCTGGTCATGCTGATGTGCGCCGTCGCCAGCATCTTCGCCATCCGTGCCGCCCTGCGTATAGATCCGGCCACGGCCATCGGAGGCTGAATGGCTACCTGTAAAAATCCAAATTTCGTCGCAATACTGCGTTGCGAACAAATAATCACTCCATACATATCAGACATATGCTGCGTCGCGATTTATTGCTCGCGCCTTGTCTTGCTTAGAACTTTGAATTTTTTCAGATAGCCATCATGAGCGAACCGGCGATCCATATCGAGAACCTGAAGAAGCGCTACGGCGAGGGCGAGACCGCCGTGGACGCGCTCAAGGGTGTGGACATGACCATCTGGCCTGGCGAGGTGGTGGGGCTGGTCGGTCCCAGCGGTTCCGGCAAGAGTACCTTGCTCAAGTGTCTGGGGGCGGTGATCGAGCCCACCGCCGGGCGCATGACATTGGGCGGCCAGACCATCTTCGACGAGCGCTGGCTGATCGACGATCTGCGCGAACTGCGCCGCGACCGCATCGGCTTCGTGTTCCAGGCGCCCTATCTGATCCCGTTCCTGGATGTGACCGACAACGTCGCCATCCTGCCGATGCTGGCCGGCATGGCCGACGCGGACGCGCGCCGGCGCGCGCTCGAACTGCTGGGCGCGCTGGATGTCGCGCACCGCGCCAAAGCCGCGATCTCGCACCTGTCGGGCGGCGAGCAGCAGCGCGTCTCCATTGCGCGCGCGCTGGCCAACCATCCGCCGGTCATCCTGGCCGACGAACCGACCGCGCCGCTGGACAGCGAACGCGCGCTGAACGTGGTGCGCATCCTCAACCAGATGGCGGAGCAGTACCAGACCGCGATCATCGTGGTGACCCACGACGAGAAGATCATCCCGACCTTCAAGCGTATCTATCACATCCGCGACGGCCGCACCTACGAGGAAGCGGGCGAGGGCAAACAGGTTTAAGGAGGGCAGGATATGAATCAGGAACCCGTGAAACGAAGGCTCAGTTCGGAAGAGCGGCAGAGCGAGATCATTCGCGTATCGATCGAGCTGGCGGCCGAGAAGGGCGTGGACAGCGTCACCACACAGGACATGGCCGATGCCATGAATCTCACTCAGGGCGCGATCTTCCGCCACTTCGCCACCAAGGACGATATCTGGGTCGCGGTCATCGAATGGGTGCGCGAACGGCTGATGAAAGTGCTGGACAAGGCCGCGAGCGGGGCGGGCGATCCCTTGCACGCGATCGAGCTGATGTTCTTCGCGCACATCACGTTCATCAGCAAGCATCCGGCCATCCCGCGCCTGCTGTTCTCCGAATTGCTGCACAAGAAGAACAGCAAGCTGCGCCAGCTCATCGAGGGCATCATCTCCGGCTACGAGGCAAAGGTGGCGGGTCTGCTGGAGCAGGCCAAGGCGCAGTCGCAGGTGTCCGCCGACCTCGACAGCCGGAGCGCGGCGGTGCTCTACATCGGCATGATCCAGGGGCTGGTCATACAGTCGTCCATCTTCGGCGGCAAGCGCGCGCTGCAGCGCGAGGCGGAAAAGATATTCCCGGTGTTCCTGCACGGCATCCGGAAGCGCAACTGAGTTCAATCGACCTACACCAAAAGGAGGCAACATGGCAGCAACGACACAGCAGCGCGGTATCGCAATCTGGCTCATTTCTCTGGTCGCGGTCGGCTTCGGCATCATGACCCTCAAGGGCGGCGGCGCGGTGCTGTTCGGCGGTGAGGCAGCGCGCATCGCGGCGGGCAACTATGTGCCGTCCCTGCTGTGGTTCAATTTCCTGTCCGGTTTCGTCTACATTGCCGCCGGGGTCGGACTGTGGCTGCAGCAGCGCTGGGCGCTCTGGCTGAGCATGGCGCTGGTCTCGGCTATTGCCGTCGCGTTCGCTGCGTTCGGCATGTATGTTCTTTCCGGCGGCGAGTATGAGCAGCGTACCGTGGTCGCCATGAGCGCACGCTTGGTGGTCTGGATCGTGATCACCGCAGCCGCGTTCCGGGCGCTGCCGCGCAATGGAAATATCTGAACGACTCCGGGCCGACGGACAGACTTTCGGCCGGACGAGGAGCTCACTGCAAGGCGATGGCAAAGTTGGGTAGGGTAATCCCTATGGGCGAGGTAGGTGCATACCCCATTGCGAGGGGCGGGGTGAGGTCAATAGGATGAGTCCGGGATCGCGGCGTTTTCCCTGGCGGCGCGAATCCCGAGTGGCTTTCCAAATGTCATCACAGAAAGGAAGTTAACAACATGGCAACCGGTATCGTTAAATGGTTCAACGACACGAAGGGTTTCGGGTTCATCACTCCGGACAATGGCAGCGAAGACCTGTTCGCCCATTTTTCCGCGATCAACATGAGCGGGTTCAAATCGCTCAAGGAAGGGCAGAAGGTCACCTTCGACATCGTGCAGGGGCCCAAGGGCAAACAGGCCTCCAATATCCAGGCTCCCTGAGCGGTTTCGAGCGATAAAAAACCCGGCCTATGTGCCGGGTTTTTTTGCCGCTGCTATTTGATGCGCATCCCGGGCTGCGCGCCCTCGTC
>JBQGEN010000120.1:0-4643 GCA_052039615.1 Sideroxyarcus sp.
GCGCCCGCTGCGGCATGGGTCTGCGCCTGCCGGGTCAACACTGCGATGGTCTCGTCGTTGAGCACATAGCCGCTGTCGTCGATCAGGCCGTCCTGGCCGTGGCTGGTGTAGGGATCGAGCGCGATGTCGGTCATCACGCCCAATTCCGGGAAGTTCTTCTTCAGTGCAGCAACCACACGCGGCACCAGCCCGTCCGGGTTGTACGCCTCGCGCGCGTCCAGGCTCTTCAGCGGCGCGTCTATCACCGGGAAGATCGCCATGACCGGGATGCCCAGCGTCACGCATTGCTCGGCGTCCTTGAGCAACAGGTCCAGCGTCTTGCGTTGCACCCCCGGCATGGACTTCACATCTTCAACTTTATTGCTGCCCTCAAGCACGAAAACGGGGTAAATGAAGTCCGCCGGAGTAAGTGCATGCTCCCGCATCAGATCGCGCGAAAACTGGTCGCGGCGCATGCGGCGCATACGGGATTGGGGGTATTGTCCTAGTATCTGCATGGCTATTCCTAAAATTAACAAACTCTAATGGAACTATTCTCGCTTAGTCACGCTCTGAGTCAGTAAGCAGCGAAAGTTGCTTCCCGTTTCTCCTCCCTGAGCGGGTGTCTTTACCCTGTAAAGACCTTCTTGCCCCTGACCTCCCCCTTTGGTTCAGGGGCATTTTTTTACCGGTCAGTCCCTGAACCAGCCCGCAATCACCGCTTCCGCCTCGTCCATCCCCACTTTTTTCAAACTGGAGAAAAGCTGCGCCGTGCAGTGCGGGAAATTCTCCTGCAGGAACGCCTTCACTTCGCGCAGCGTCTGGGTGGACTGCTGCCGGCTCAGCTTGTCCGACTTGGTCAGCAGGATGTGCACGGGTTTTCCGGTCGGGGCGAACCAGTCCAGCATGCCCTGGTCGAGTTCGGTCAGCGGATGGCGCGCATCCATGATGACCACGAGACCGCACAACGCTTCGCGCGTCTGCAGGTATTCGCTCAGCAGATGTTCCCAGTGCGCCTGCACGTCGGGCGGCACCTTGGCATAGCCGTAACCGGGCAGGTCCACCAGGAAGCGGTTGGCGCCGAGCTCGAAGAAGTTGATGTGCTGCGTGCGGCCCGGCGTCTTGCTGGTGAACGCAAGGCGCGTGTGGTTCGCGAGCGTGTTGATCGCACTCGACTTGCCGGCATTGGAGCGCCCGACAAACGCGACTTCCTTGCCGCCATGCAACGGCAGGTCGCGCAGATGGTTGACCGTGGTGTAGAACTTGGCCTGCGAGAACAGTCCCATTACTTCCAGGCCGCGAAGATCTTGTCGGCCGCCGCGACGGTCGCCGCGATGTCCGCTTCCGTGTGCGCGGCAGAAACGAAGCCCGCCTCGAACGCCGACGGCGCAAGGTAGTGGCCTGCATCCAGCATGGCGTGGAAGAAGCGATTGAACGCTTCCTTGTCGCAGGACATCACCTCGGCATAGCTGGTCGGCAGGGACTTGCTGAAATACAGGCCGAACATGCCGCCCACGGATTGGGCACAGAACGCGATGCCATGTTTCTTGGCACTGGCGGTCAGTCCTTCGGTGAGTTGTTTCGCCAGCTTGGCCAGGTTGTCGTAGAAGCCGGCGGCCTGCACCAGCCTGAGGGTGGTCAGACCCGCCGCCACCGCCACCGGATTGCCGGACAGCGTACCGGCCTGGTACACCGCTCCCAGCGGCGCCAGGCAGTTCATGATGTCGCGGCGTCCGCCAAACGCTGCAGCGGGCAGACCGCCGCCCATGACTTTGCCCAAGGTCACCAGGTCCGGCTTGATGCCGTAATAGCCCTGCGCCCCCTGCAGGCTGACGCGGAAACCGGTCATCACCTCGTCGAGGATCAGCACCGCGCCGTGTTTCGTGCACAGATTGCGCAGCGCATCGAGGAACTCGCGCTTGGGCGCGACCAGGTTCATGTTGCCCGCCACCGGCTCGACGATGACCGCCGCGATCTCCTTGCCCATTTCGGCAAAGGCCTTTTCCAGCCCGGCCGCATCGTTGTAGTCCAGCACCGTGGTGAGCGCGGCGATCTCGGCCGGCACGCCGGAAGAGCTGGGCTGGCCGAAGGTCAGCGCGCCGGAGCCGGCTTTCACCAGCAGCCCGTCGGAATGGCCGTGATAGCAGCCCTCGAACTTGACGATGCGCGAGCGGCCGGTGAAGCCTCGCGCCAGGCGGATCGCGCTCATGGTCGCCTCGGTGCCGGAACTGACCAGGCGCACCATCTCCAGGCTGGGCAGGATCTTGCACAGCAGATTCGCCAGTTCCAGTTCGCTCGCAGTCGGTGCGCCGAAACCCAATCCCTGCGCCGCTGCATCCTGCACTGCCTTCACCACTTGCGGGTGGCAGTGGCCGACGATCATCGGCCCCCAGGAGCCGACGTAGTCGGTGTACTTCTTGCCATCGGCATCCCATACGAAAGCGCCCTGGCCGCGCTGGAAGAACAGCGGCGTGCCGCCGACCGAGCGGAACGCGCGCACCGGCGAATTGACGCCGCCGGGGATAACTTGTTGGGATTGCTCGAAAAGTTCCTGGTTATGAGACGTCATTGCTTAGTCCTGCTAAAAAGGGTTGAAAATTCTCGTGCGCTGGCTTCGATGTCCGGGCTATTCCATAGCGCGGTGATCACCGCCAACGCATCTGCTCCTGCTTCGATCAGCGATGCCCCGTTCTGCGGCGTGACACCGCCGATGGCGACGATGGGCACATTCAGTTCGCTGCGCGCTGCCTTAAGTAACTGCACATCCGCCGGTACCGCGTCGGGCTTGACGCTTGATGAGAAGAACGCACCGAATGCCACGTAATCCGCGCCTTGTCTCGCCGCCTCAAGCGCCAGCGAGGCGCGATTATAGCAAGACACGCCGATGATCCTGTCGGCACTCAGCAGAGTACGCGCAAACGCCACGCTGCCATCCTCGCCGCCCAGATGCACGCCATCGGCATCGGCGCGTCTTGCCAGATGCACGTCGTCGTTCACGATGAAGGTGGTTCCGAATTCGCGGGTCAGTCCGCGCAGGGCCTGCGCTTGCTGCGATTTCAGTTGCGCGCCAGCGGCTTTGTTGCGGTATTGCAGCACCCGTGCCCCGCCTTGCAGGGCCAGCCGCACGACGCGCAACAATTCGTTGGTATCGGCAAGGTCGGGCGTGATGGCATACAGGCCGCAGACGGTTTGCTGCTGTTTCAAACGGCTCTCCGATCAACACCCCTCACCTCAATCCTCTCCCGCTTGCGGGAGAGAACGCAAACGAACCGCTCCTTGCAGGAGCGAATCTTGTCCCTAGTGCCGGGTTTCGCTTTCATCTTCCGCGTCTTCGTCGCGCGCCCAGAACAGGCGATCCGGTATGTGCTGCCCCATGCCAGGGCGGAAGCCGTACTTCAATGCTTCCCAGGTGTATTCCTGCGCTTCGCGCACGGCGTCCTCCATCGACAGCCCGTTCGCCAGCAATGCGGCGATGGCGGAAGCCAGCGTGCAGCCCGAGCCATGATAGATGCCAGGCAGGCGCGGCCAGCTGTCGCTGCGCACCAGGCCGCGTTCACCATACAGGTTGTTGACCACCTTGGGTGTGTGCTCGTGTGTGCCGGTGATCAGCACATATTCGCAGCCCAGGCGCAGGATGCGCTTGGCGCATTCGGAAAGTTCGGGATCGTCCTGCTCGTTCTCCTCGTCCTGGATCAGGCGCCGCGCTTCCATGCTGTTCGGCGTGAGGATGGTGGTCTGCGGCAGCAACAGTTCGCGCAGGGCATCCACCATGTCCTCATTGGCCAGTTCGTCACCGCGGCCGGAGGCCAGCACCGGATCGAACACCAGCGGGATATCGGGATAATCGGAGATCACCTCGGCGATGGCCGCGATGTTCTCCACGCTGCCGAGCAGGCCGATCTTGAAGGCCGACACGGGCATGTCTTCCAGCACCGCGCGCGCCTGGTCCGCCACCCAATCCGCATCCACCGGCTGCACATCGTCCACACCACTGGTGTCCTGCACGGTGATGGCGGTGACCACGGCCAGCGGATGGCAGCCCATGCTGGCGATGGTCAGGATATCGGCCTGCATGCCCGCGCCGCAGCTCGGATCAGTAGCCGCAAAGGTGAGGACGATGGGTGGAATGTCAGACATGGTGAGGCGCCAACAGGCTTTGATCTAGTGAGGCGTGATTCTAACCGAAACCCGGCTTACGCGCGCCCACTCAAGTGGTTGGCGATGCGGGTGAATTCCGCCACGCCCAGATTCTCCGCGCGCAACTGCGCGTCGATGCCGAGCAGTCCGAAATCCGCCTCGTTCAGATAGCCTTTCAGCGTGTTGCGCAAGGTCTTGCGCCGCTGGCCAAAGGCGGCCAGCACCACTTTGGCGAACAGCGCCTCATCCTTCACCGCGATCTCCTCGGCCGGGATCGGGATCATGCGCACGATGGCCGAATCCACTTTGGGCGCCGGGCGGAACGATTGTGGCGGCACATCGAGCAGCTTTTCCATGTAGAAGCGGTATTGCAGCATCACCGACAGGCGCCCGTAAGCCGGCGTGGAAGGCTCGGCCACCATGCGTTCCACCACCTCGTTCTGCAGCATGAAATGCATATCGGTGATGCGTGCGGCGTAGGCGGAGAAGTGAAACAGCAGCGGCGATGAGATGTTGTAGGGCAGGTT
>JBQGEN010000121.1:0-2765 GCA_052039615.1 Sideroxyarcus sp.
GATCCTGCTCGCCGCCCTGCTGCTTGGCGAAGCGATCCTGTCCTTCTTCGGCATCAGCATCCATTCCTTCCGCACCGGAGGCGGCATCCTGCTGCTGCTGATGGCGATCAACATGCTGATCGGCGACCGGGCCGCTCCCGCACCGGAAGACGGCGACGGCGACAACACCTCCTCGGTCGCCATCGTACCGCTGTCCACGCCACTGCTGGCCGGCCCCGGCGCGATCAGCACGGTGATCCTCGATGCGCACAAGGCCGGCACGTCCGGGCATTATGCGGCGATGGCGCTCATCATCCTGCTGCTGAGCTTCACCGTGTGGCTCACCTTTCTCATCGCGCCGTGGGTGTCGCGCCGCCTCGGCAGGATCGGCAGCAACGTCGTCACCCGCCTGATGGGCCTGCTGCTCGCCGCGATCGCGGTGGAATTCATCGCCGGGGGGCTGCGCGGCCTGTTCCCCGCACTGGGTTGATCATGGAAAAGATACGTCTCTCGAAATTGATGTCCGAACAGGGACTCTGCTCGCGCCGCGAGGCCGACGACTACATCGCCAAAGGCTGGGTGAAGGTGGACGGCGAGACCGTCAGCGAACTCGGCACGAAGATCCTGCCGACGCAGAAGATCACCCTCGAACGTGCGGCGCAGGCCAGGCAGGAAGGCCGCGTCACCATCCTGCTGCACAAGCCCGTGGGCTATGTGTCGGGTCAGGCCGAGGAAGGTTACAAACCCGCCATCCTGCTGCTCGATGCCTCGACGCACTGGGCGCAGGACACTTCGCCACTGCGCTTCCGCCGCAGCCAGCTGCTCGGCCTCGCCCCCGCCGGCCGCCTCGACATCGACTCGACCGGCCTGCTGGTGCTCACCCAGGACGGTCGCATCGCCAAACAGCTCATCGGCGAGGACTCGCCCATCGAAAAAGAGTATCTGGTGCG
Source organism: Sideroxyarcus sp. (assembly GCA_052039615.1). Classification (GTDB taxonomy): domain Bacteria; phylum Pseudomonadota; class Gammaproteobacteria; order Burkholderiales; family Gallionellaceae; genus Sideroxyarcus. Next base: position 930 of record JBQGEN010000121.1, read on the forward strand.
CGTGCAGGGCAAGCTGGTCGGCAACGGGCTGGCGCTGTTGAACCACGGCCTGTCGCTGGACGGCAAGAAGCTCAAGCCGGCCAAGGTAAGCTGGCAGAACGAGGACCAGCTGCGCTTCATCCTGAATGAAGGCAAGAAGCGCCAGATCCGCCGCATGTGCGAAATGGTGGGATTGAGGGTCACGGCGCTGAAGCGCGTGCGCATCGGCAAGGTGCGACTGGGCGACCTGCCGCAAGGGCAGTGGCGTTACCTGCGCGAGGACGAGAAGTTCTGAAGCAGGGCCGGGTCAGCCCTGCTCATCCGGCCTGACCAGCGAGCGCTCCGCCAGCAATGAATGCAGCCTGCGGCTATCGGCGCGCAGTACGGTGAACTGCCAGTCGCCGATCTGGATGCATTCGCCGCGCTTGGGCAACTGGCCAGCCGCCTTGAGCACGAGGCCGCCGACAGTGTCATATTCCTCGTCGCTGAAATCGGTGCCCACCACCTCGTTGAAATCGCCGATCTCGGTGTCGGCCTTGATGCGCCAGTGCGCGTCGTCCTGGCGGATGATGTTGTCCTCGTCCTCGTCGAAGTCGTACTCGTCGGCGATGTCGCCGACGATCTGCTCCAGCACATCCTCGATGGTGACCATGCCGCACACGCCGCCGTATTCATCCACCACCAGCGCGATGTGATTGCGGTTGCTACGGAAATCGCGCAGCAACACGTTGAGACGTTTCGATTCGGGCACGAACACCGCCGGCCGCAGCATGTCGCGCACGTCCAGTTCCTCGCCCGCATAGTAGCGCAGCAGATCTTTCGCCAGCAGGATGCCGATGATGTTGTCCTTGTCGCCATCAGTCACCGGAAAGCGCGAGTGCGCGGTGTGGATGACGTAGGGGATGAACTGTTCCGGCGGCTGGCTGATGTCGATGACATCCATCTGCGCGCGCGGGATCATGATCTCGCGCACCTGGCGCTCGGAAACCTGGATGACGCCTTCCATCATGGAGAGCGCATCGGCATCCAGCAGGTTGCGCTCGTAGGCGCTATGCAGCAACGCGATCAGCTGCTCGCGATCTTCCGGCTCCCGCAGCAACAACGTGGAGAGCCGTTCCAGCAAGGTGGGTTTGTTACTACTTTCCGATCCGTCCATCACCAAACATCAACTAACAAGATAGGGCGCAGGATACCTCAATTTGAGCAGCAACGCAGTCTCGCGCGCCTCCATCTTCTCGGCATCGCGCTTCTTCTCATGGTCATAACCCTGCAGATGCAGTGCCGCATGGATGGTGAGGTGCGCGTAGTGCGCGAGCAGCTCCTTGCCCTGTTCCTTCGCCTCGCGCGCGACCACCGGCGCGCAGATCACGACATCACCATACAGCGGGTCGGTATCGTCGTAGACGAAGGTCAGCACGTTGGTGGCGTAGTCCTTGCCGCGATAGCTCTGGTTCAGCGCGCGGCCCTCGATCTCGTCCACGATGCGCAGGGCGATCTGCACATCCTGCTCCAGCGCGACCTTGACCCAGCGCCGGAACTGCTGCCGCGTCGGCAGCTTTCCGGCATTGCTGGCGTATTGCACCGACAACGATAGTTTGTGTGCGTCAGTCATGGCTGGGCGTGTCTTTCATAGGCGGAACCGATCTTCTGTACCAGCGGATGGCGCACGACGTCTTCCGCAAGGAACTGCTGAAAAGCGATACCGCGCACATCCCTGAGCACGATGCGCGCGTCGTTGAGGCCGCTCTTCTGTCCGCGCGCGAGGTCGATCTGCGTCACGTCGCCGGTGATGACGGCCTTGCTGCCGAAACCGATGCGCGTGAGGAACATCTTCATCTGCTCCGGCGTGGTGTTCTG
>JBQGEN010000122.1:0-2872 GCA_052039615.1 Sideroxyarcus sp.
TCTTGTGACAGGAGCTGCACGCCTTGGGCGTATCCTTGAACTTGTTGTTGATGTGGCACTTGGCGCACGCCACGTCGTTGTGCTTGCCCAGCAACGGGTACTTGGTGAGCTTGTCGTGATCGAACTTGATCTCTTTCCAGACGCGCTCCACGTGGCAGGACTCGCACTTCTGCCCGAGCTTGCCCTTGTGCGCCTTGTCGTCGTCCTTCTTGTGGCAGGCGACGCACTGCATCGGCGTATCCTTGTACTTGCCGTCGATGTGGCACTTGTCGCACTTCACGTCGCTGTGCTTGCCCAGCAGCTTGAATTTGGTCTTGTCGTGATCGAAGGCGGTAGTCTTCCAGTCCTTGTCGGTGTGGCACTTGGCGCAATCAGTACCCAATCCGCCTTTGTGCTTGTCGTCCTTCTTGTGGCAATCGTTGCAGTAGCTGGGCGCCTCGCGAAACTTCTTGCCTTCCTTGTGGCAGTCGGCGCACTTCACCTTTTCCTTCAGGTGAGCACCCTTGAGCGCAAAGTCGGTCTGCGCATGGTCGAATTTCTTGTGGTCGAATTCTGCAGCCTTGAACTCCCGGCCTTTATGCTCGGCATGACACTCCTTGCATTCCTTGGTCGCATCCAGACGGCCGTGGTAGCCGCGTTTTTCATTGACGTCCTTGCCGACATCCTTGTGGCAATCCATGCACATCCCGGATTGCGCCTTCTTGTCGAATTTCTTGTGGCACTTTTCGCACGCCTCCTCTTCCTTGGCGTGGCCTTTGATGACCTCGCCCGGCATCAGCAGTTTATTGGCTTGCGCCTGCGTGGGCAGCAACGGGAACAGGAGGCTCGCCAAGGCGAGTGCGCGGAGTAACTTTGTCATCTGTGATCCGGATTCAATAGGCATGCACCGCATACACGTGGTAGACCGCGCTGAACACCATCATGTACACCAACGGGATGTGGAAGATGTGCCACCACGAGAACAGGCGCTCATAGGTATTGAACTGCGCGGCATCGCGCACTGCTTGCAGGTAGTCGTTGATCTTGCCGCGGTAATCCTTGAACAGCATCTCCATGCCCTGGCGTTGCGCGGGCGTGAAGTTGTTCTCCTTCGCCTGGGTGTGCATGATCCGGCGCAGTTGCCTGGGCAGCGTGAGCGACAGCCACCAGGCCAGAAAGCTCGACATGATGAAGTTGCCGAGCGCGAGACCCGAGGATCGCGCATGCCGTTCCCGGGCCGTGCGGAATTCCTCCAGCGCCTTCTCGATGCCCGGCGCGAAACTGAACATGGACTTCACGTCGCCAGAGTCCTCAAGCGCCGCCTTCATCTCGTTCACCGTTGCCTGTCGTCCGTACAGGCCGTGGTGGATCTTGGTATAGAAGAAGCGCCCGAAGGTGCCGCTGCCGGACACCAGCAGCATGCAGTACATGGCCACCGCCGCGTTAATGGAGCCGGTGGGGTGGATGTACGGGATATACACGTGATAGGTGGAATGAAACAGGATGGTGAGCGGCCCCAGGATACCCAGGACCATGTGCCATTTGAACCAGGTGGGCAGGAAGCCGAAGTTCTCCAGGAACCTCCAGCGTTTGCGCAAGGGATAGAGCAGCAGGGTCAGCATCATCAGCCCACCCGCGAGACCGAGGTTGTAGCCGAAGTCGAACATCTCTTCGCCCGGCGTGTACAACGTCTGCGGGTACACCACGAAATACCCACCGATCGTGATGATGCCCACGATGCCGATGAATATCAGCCAGACCAGATGTTCAGATTGCCTGTTTTCCTTCATTCCTGCCTTCCAGAATATTGCCGTTGATCGGGGGGGCGAATTCTAATGATGTGCTTCGCCCCGGTAAATCAAATATTTGTCTTGTGCCGCCCCGCGACATAAAATGCTCCGGCTTCCGACAAGCCGTGTCCACCCAAAGTTCCGAACCTTCCAGAACTTAATTCAAACATGAACTGTCTTAAGCCTGCCTTAAGCAGCCAACCCTTTGCACTGAAACGACAATCATGGACATCTTCGATTTCTCCATCTATCTCATTCCTTTCGTCATCATCGTATATCTTTATCTGAACGGCCGAAACAAGAAAGAGAAGGCGTCCGTCGAGACGCTGAACGAGTCCATCGAGGCTGGACTGACCGAGCCCCCGTCCCTGCACCCCGAGATCAACCCCAAGCTCTGCCTGGGCTCGGGCAGTTGCATCACCGCCTGCCCGGAAGGCGCAATCGGCATGATCAAAGGCAAGGCGGTGCTGATCAATCCGACCCATTGCATCGGCCATGGCGCGTGTGCCGCCGCCTGCCCGCACGACGCGATCACGCTCGTGTTCGGCACCGCGCGGCGCGGCATGGATATCCCGCAGGTAAGCCCCACCTTCGAAACCAACGTCCCTGGCATCTTCATCGCCGGCGAACTCGGCGGCATGGGCCTGATCCGCAAGGCCGCCACCCAAGGCACCCAGGCCATCGACAATATCGCCAAGCTCAAGAATGACGGAGCGCCCTATGACGTGGTCATCGTCGGCGCCGGGCCGGCCGGTATGTCCGCCACGCTGGGCGCGATCGAAAAGAAGTTGCGCTACGTCACCATCGAACAGGAAACCTCGCTCGGCGGATGCATCTTCCAGTACCCGCGCAACAAGGTCGTCATGACGGCGCCGGTCAAGTTGCCGGTCGTCGGCGAAATGAGGTTCAAGGAAGTCAGCAAGGAGAAACTGCTCGAATTCTGGCACGGCATCGTGCTAAAGACCGGCATGAAGCTGAACTTCAACGAGCGCATGGAGAACATCACCAAAACCGACAAGGGCTTCATCGTCAAAACCAATGCCGGCTCTTATGAGACCCGTGCCGTGCTGCTCGCCATCGGCCGTCGCGGCACGCCGCGCAAA